>CAYFVX010000001.1:0-14662 GCA_964346425.1 uncultured Chloroflexaceae bacterium
GCCCATACGCTTCCAACCCTTCGCGCAACTGCTCAACATGACAGGCCCGCCGAACATGCGCCAGCAGCACGGGCGAAACCGGTGCAACCGCAGCATTAGACAGCGACGGCTCATCTTCTACCACCCCGCCACTGCGTTCCATCAGCGCAATCAAAGCCTCCTGGGGCGAAGCTGCATCCTCCCAGGAAGGCGAACTCCCCGCACCAGCCACAATCCGCGTGAAACGGCCCGGCACAAGCAGTTGCAACAACGCCGTCAGATACGGCGACGGTGGCAACGGGTTCCCCCGTTCATCCAGATAAGTCCGCGAGAGCGTCAGGCTACCGCGTGGACGAGTAATAGCTTCATAAAACAGCGACCGCTCATCGGAAGGATCGGGGGCAACCAGAGGTATACCCTGCCTGCGCAGCAACGCACGCTCACGCCGACTGTAGACAGGAGGATTTTGCAACGTCAGCGGAAACTCCCCTTCGCCCATGCCAATCAGCAGCACATGCGCAAACGACAATCCACGGGCCGCCAGCACGGGCAACACCGCCACCGAACCAGCCGCAGGCTCCGCCCGCCCATAGCGAGCCGCAGCAAGCTGCGCAGTAATTTCGCTGACAAAACTGCTGTAGGGGAGCGGCAATTCTTGCAATCTGGTTGCAGCACGAGCAAAACGCTCCAACACCGCCTTCCAGCGACGAAACACACTGGTTTGCCCGGCATGCGCAGAAGCACCATCATTTTCCCCGGCCGGCGCACCCGTTGCTGGCTCATCGCATGCCAGTGCAAAACGCTCCTGCACCCACGTCACGAAATCGGCCACACTCGCCTTTGCCGGTGGCTTGAGCCAGGCGTGGAATGCCTCAAACACCTGCAAAACTTTCGCCGCATCCTCGTGCGTGAACATCCCCGGATAGACCGGTTCCTCCGTCTCCGTAAGCACATCGGCTTCTTCGGCTGGCGGTTGGGCAGCCGCCGCAAGTGCCGCACGCAACCGTGCCACCCCACCGGTAACGCCTGCCTCACGCGCACAACGGTCCAGAATACTTGCTGCCCATCCCATCTGCTGTGGCTGATGCACCCAGACCAATGGCTGCGCCTGCGACTGCTCTTGCTGCGCTTCCTCCTCTGCATTGTCACCTTCGCCATCTTCGCTGATAGCCGGTGCAAACCCACGGAGTCTCCCATCTGCAAAACTGCGCCACACTTCCACCAGCGAGCGACGGGGATAGTTTGCCAGCGGCAACCGCAGCAGCGTCAAAAATGCCTGCACTGACGGAGCTTCGAGCAACGGCAACCCCTCATAGAGCGCAAGCGGCAACCGATATTCGTTCGCCACCTCACGCAGCAAAGAACTATACACATTCCCCTTGCGAAAGAGAATAGCCACCTGTTCAGGTGGGGTTCCCTGCACGAGCAGCGTGCGCACCTGTCGCAGCACCGCGCGAACTTCTCGTTCGCGGTCTGCCGCCTCAATAACCGTCAGCACCTCATCCGCGGGCAGGGGGGCAGGCGATTCAAGCTCAAACAGGTTCGCCTCCAGAAATGCCAGCACTGCCGCCTCTTCTGTCCCCCCGCCACCTTGCTCAAAGGTATGAATATCTGCGACAGACGTCCGATGCTTGTCCACGGTCTGCGGTCCACGGTCTACACTCCCCTCTAAGCCGCCCCCTTGCGTCTCTGTCGGCTGCTGCTCGGCATGGCAAAAAACCGTCTGGAGTGACGGGAGGGTAGCGTGCAAAGCATCCCGCGTGCGCAGGAACCGGCGATGGGCCAGACGTTCACGCTGATCGCCAGTCAGCGTGATATACGTGCGTCGGGCACAATGCGTCAATGCTTGCAACAGACGCAACTGCAGCAGAGTAAACTGGCTAAACCCATCCACCACCAGCAGATCTAACCCATCCAGCAGGTCTGGTTGCTGCTGCAGCGCATCAGTCGCCAGTTTCAAACGATGCGCAGAGTCTGCGAGATTCTGGCGGTGTAAGGCTTCCAGATAGGCCGCATATATCAAGCCCAATTCGGCATCATAGGGCGTCACCGCCGCCTGTGCCAGTCGGTCAGGGGAGACTTCGGCATTCTGCGCCTCAGTCAGCAATTGCCCAATGGTGGCAACAAAGCCGGGCTTCTGGGCAACCGCGGCAAAATGAACGAGCCGTTGCTGCTCGAGCAATTCACGCAACACCCCACGCAGCAGCAGATCTTGCAAAGGAGCATCCAGTTGCACCACCTGCGAACCAACCAGATGCAACAAACGACCTGCCAGTGCCGCAAACTGGTAGGTTTGCAACCGAGCCCGTCCAATGCGACGGGAGCGTGCTTTCACTGCTTTCTGCTGCAACCGGTCAGGAAGCAACAGGAGTGCCCAGCCATGGCGCGGTGCATCATGCACAAGCTGGAGCACATACGCCGTCTTGCCGCAACCAGCCGGCCCGGTGAGCAGTGTTCTGTCATATTCACGGTTAGCAAAGAAGGATTGTTGTTCAAAACGGGAGGTCATGCGCCAGTACCGTCATTTTGCTGATGTTCTTGTGGCAAAGCCACAAAAAACATCAGCAAAGCAGAAAACGTAGGATAGGGACACCCTGGCATGGCCCTTTTGTCTACTGTTGGCCTATGCCATCTCGGACGCTGTTGGTAAAGGGGAGGGGTTGGGTAATAAGGCAGGGGTTTGGCGGTGCCAAACCCCTGCCTGGGGCAGGCGAGCCGCCTGCGCTCCCAGGGTCGTACAGGTTTCCCAACAGAGTCCTCTCGGACGCTGGTGATACATGTCCTCATACAATCTCGCAGGTGAGATGCTTTTCTCTCACGATCCGAGCAAAACACGGTCGCCGGTGTCAATAATGTGAACAATAACATTTTCCACGGTTTGCTCCCGCCCGATGAGAGGAAACGTTTGAATATCCAGGACATGCTGGTGACCAGCTGGACTGGTATAATTTTCCCGGCTACAACGTGCGCACCCATCATTCATCGTCTCAATAGCCAGTTTGCCCGGAAATGGCGGGGTAATCCGCTGACAAATTTCCTCCCAGGGCTCATACATGATTTCATCCGGAGAGCTGGCAAACAGGTTCGCCATGGCTTGATTGACCGTCAAAACCAACCCCTCACCATCCAGCAAAGCCAGACCATCATCCAGACCATCAAAGAGGATACGGAACATATCACGGCTATGGCGCAGGTCCTCATTCAACTCTTTGAGACTGGCGTAGGCTGTTTTAATGGACTCTTCCGCCCATTTGCGTTCCGTAATATCGCGGACAATAATCTGCATAGCAGGCTTGTTGTCCCATTCAAAATGACCGGCATGAATTTCCACCGGGAACGGCTCACCGCCCACACTTTTATACGTCACCGGGGCAAAAGGAGGATTAACGGATTGGATTTCAACCGGCGAAAGATCACCATTCATACGAACAAACACGGTCTCAAGCCGTGCGACATGCGATGCATCTGAGATAACACTACTGAGACAGGAGGAGTAATAATCTACCTGATCTGGTGCAATAAAAGCCAGCATATTTTTGTTGACCACCGACTCCTGGTCTGTAGCCCCAAGCATTTTGATAAGAGCCGGGTTCACCAGGCGAATAGTACCCTCGGCATCAACAATCATAATCCCATCAGGAGCAAGTTCGGTAATACGCTCAAACTTTGCCCGTTCAACCATCAAACGACGATAGCGATTAAGTTTGATAGTCGTCCGTACACGCGCCTGCAGCTCAACCGGGTCAATAGGCTTGGAAATAAAATCGTCTGCACCAACCTCAATCCCACGCAAACGCGACTCACGATCATCCAGTGCCGTCACCATAATAACTGGCACTTCAGCCAGAACCGCATCAGCTCGCAGACGACGACAGACCTCAAAACCATCCATCACTGGCATCATCACATCAAGCAAAATCAAATCAGGGGTAAGCTCTGCCGCCTTTGCCAGTGCTTCTTCTCCATTACTCGCCAGTGCGAGCATATAATCTGGCGAGGTGAGCAAACCCTCAAGCGTTTTGCTCATGAACAATTCGTCATCTACGATAAGAATAGTACTCTTGTGTTTCATATTCTCCCCTTACCTCAACGTGGACTCTTGCCCAGGAGAGCCGAGCCTGCCTGTACATAGGAGTGTAGTGTAGAGCATATTATCATTTCTGTCTACCTCTGGGGAACTGTTCTTTCAATAAGTCTACCGGGAAGTACGTAAAGACATCCTGAACCATCATGTCTCAACAGTTGCTCTTGAACTATACCTTCCTATATGAACGATAAGAAACATATGATTCTCATGATAACACTATTTGAGCAGACGTGCATAGTGGGAGAGAAAATATATTTCTCCAGCATTTAACAGCCATACCTTCATTCCTTAATGATAGCCTGCTATGCTTATTGGAAGCCAGAGGTGTCAATGGTCTACGTTTCAATGTCGCACAGACAGTGACATTGAAGAACTACTCCCAACGCAGAGATGCAGAACCAGCAATTCTCTCTGCGTTTTTTGTGTCTCGCAAGACCATTGACCATAAAATCCAGTCTGACCGTGCAATGAGAGGAGTCGTATCGTGACATTAGCCTGGAATAAAGCCGATTTGCATATCCACACCACCTACAGTGACGATGCCACCGCCAGCGTTGAAGACGTCCTGGAATACGTCGCAAACCGCACCGATCTGCGCGTTATCGCCATCACCGATCATGACGAAATCGAAGGCGCACTCAAAGCTCAACGGCTTGCCAAAGACTATGGCATCGAAGTTATTGTAGGCGAGGAAGTCTCGACCAACGAAGGACACCTGCTGGCCCTGTTCATCGAGCATTTTCTTGCACCGGGTCGCCCCGCGACCGAGACGATAGCCGCAGTCCACGAACAGGGAGGAATCTGCGTGGTTGCCCACCCCTATGGCTGGATGGTTCCATCACTCGGCTGGCACGGACTGGCCGAACGATGTGCAGGAACCAACAAAGAATGGCAGATTGACGGCATCGAAGGCTTTAATGCAAGTCTCTGGCTTCCAAGCAACAACGTCAACGCCACCACCGCCTGTCAGTCGCTCAACCTGGCCCTCTGCGGTGGGAGTGACTCCCACCAGCTTTCCACACTGGGGCTGGGGTATACCTGGTTTCGCGGCTCAACCGCTGAAGATCTGCGCCAGTCTATCCAGAGCCGACAAACCTCTGCCGGCGGCATATCGTGGGGATATAGCCGAACCCTTAAATATGTCGGGCTGAAATTTCGTATGATGATACGGGAAATAGCCGAACGCTCACTCAAGCCGTCCACTCCTTGAGCGATGGCCCCGCCTCGAAAAAAATGGATGGTATGAGATAAAACCGCCGATTTGCCCAGGGAAGCAACGCATGCAACGTCCGTTGACGGAGCGGCGAAGCGAGAAACAGCGACAAAATAATACTTGCCACCTGCATGCGTTGCCGCCCCCGTGAAAAAACGGCAACCAGCAACAACGTTGCTGCGACCACCATCGATAACGGCAAAGCATGTTTTCGCGTCTGCAAACCACCACGAAACCGACGAACGAGCACGCAAGCGGCTCGCGTCTGGAACCAGAGCATATCTGGCGAATGTTGCAACGTCTGCAGAAAGCCCTCAACCTCCTCCAATTCAAGCGGAGGAAAATCGGCATGATTACCCCATACCTGCTGATGGCACCGCAGGCTGCTCACAACCTCTTCAGCCTGAGCAACCAGTTCATTCCAGCGGTCGCGCTTATGCAGCCACGCGGCACGAAACAGCCGCAGCAAAAAAGCGCGAAGCGTATGGGCTACTTCCAGCACCGCCTGCATATATTGCACGCTGCTCACCAGCGCAGCAACCCCATAATCGCCAATTGGAGCCAGTTCTTCCAACCGTTGCCGGTGCTCTGCCAGACGCGTACAGGCATAGGCTCCTTTTGCCAGCACCTCCGTCTCGTTTTGCACAAGCGAAGCCAGATATGCCCAGATAATAACCGAGGCCGTCGGACGCATCCACCAGACCCACAACAACGAAGGCAGATAAATAGGGCCGAGCGATTGTTCAGGATGACTCAGTGGCCCCAGATACTATGCCTGCTCTATCACCCACTCGGAATCAATTACCAGTTCTGCCACCGCACGACCGAAATCGCCGCCAAACCGCTCATCACACCAGGTGCGGATAAACATGTCCGTATCCAATGACGGATCATGCATCAGGGATGCCGTGATAGCACTATTCAACTCGGTCCAGATGCTCCAGCCATCCTCACCCAGCGAAGCTCGCCCGCCGCCCCAACCACCCGAACTATTCCAGGCCCACACGCCAGCAAAACGAGAATTGTGTCCTTGCTCGTGTTGTATTGCCCGCCGATGAAGCGTCGCCACGGAATTGGGAATCATACCAAAAAGTTCATATTCTCGCCGATTCTGAAACTCTATGATCTGAGCAGGCCCCCCCAGGCCAGAAGTCGGGTTATGGGGGAGTAACCGAAAGAAATCAGAGGGCGTGTGTTTGGTCGAAACAAGCAAATGTGGCGAGGTGTAGCCAGCAAACGTTTCCTGATACCGCTCGGGCTCCCACATAACATCCCCCAACTCGCCGATCCCAATGCTCCATGTGCGCACCACCAGGCAGCGGTTATACTCTTCACACACTGGCAGGAGCGTGTCTATCAACCCGCGCAAACTCTCAGGAGTGGTGTAGATCATATGCCCGGTGTAGGCCGTCCCCTGATTGTAGGAACCACCCGCCTCGCCCACCCGCACAATAATGCCATCTACCTGGGGCAATGCGGTAAAAAGCTCAACCACTGCCTGCCGATTCACTTCAACCAGCCGCGGATTGTTGCTTACCATCTGCCCCACATAGTGCTTGAGCGGCGGAGTGCTCCATTGCATATCTGTTGTTACAAAAACTTCCATGCCACGTTGTTTCGCCGCAGCAAACAACGTGGTATACGCCGCACGATACGCCAGTGCTCGCAGGCGATAGGGACTATCCGCTGCATAGACCAGGCCAGCCATGGGATCAAACGTCGTAAGATGCGCCAGATTGTCAATGACAATACCGGTATATCCCTGGGCATGGACCTCTTCCAGATAACGCAAGGCACGGCGAACTCCTGTTGCCAGTTGCTTGCGATCAACATAGGGAGGATATTCCAGATCAAGCTGGTAGAAGGGCAATGTAGACCAATTGCGAAACGGCTTGGCAGTATCATAAAACGGACCGGCGATGTCGGTCAGGCAACGATAAGACATTCCTGGCACTCCTTGCAGACAGAAAAACGAGCAGGTATATCCATACATTGTACCATACCAGACAACAATCCTTAACATTCGCTTCATCTCTTTTTAACAAAGTGTTCATTGATGTCCCCTCAACAGAAAGGCGAAAAATCAATCTTGAGCGTTTTTTGTGGAGAGATTTGCGCCTGGTGTGTTAAGAAATGGTTAAGTATTTATGAAAACAAAAGACGATAGACCGAGGTCCGTGGACAGCAAACCGCAATCCCTTGCAGATAACCCATTGCCTCAGGTGATACCTGCTCAAGCATGATCCCTTCCAAGTCTGGAGTGTTGCAGAAAAACATCTGTTACCCCCCAAGTTGACACACTTTTATCTTTGCTGTAACATAATGTCTACGCTGTCCCTGAAGACATAGGCGCAAAGCCAATACATATGAGCCTGAAGTCATTTGCACGGCTAGATCGAAGCTAGACGTTAAGAGGATATTCTCTATGCAAGAACACGTAGAAAAATTTCTGGAACATTTGAACGGAAAACGCGGTTTAACTGGCAACACCATAGCTGCTTATCGGACTGATCTCGAACAACTCCTTTCTTTCCTGCATGAACGCGGCATTACTGATTGGAATTCCGTCAACCACGATGATATCCTGGCATTCATGCTCTTTCTGCGAGAACGTCGGTATGCAAACTCCACCGTCGCTCGTCGAACCGCTGCCGTCAAATCATTCTGTTCCCATCTCGAAAAAGAAGGCTTGATACCCAAAAACCCGACAAGCGATATCAACTCACCCAAAGTTGACCGTTGTCCACCACACGCAATTTCTCCACATCAGATAGACGAACTGCTGGAATTGCCCTTGCGTGTCTCCTCACCGGAAGGGTTGCGCGACAAAGCGATGCTCGAATTGCTCTATGCCACCGGTATGCGCGTCAGCGAACTGGTCGCCTTGAATATCCAGGACATTGACACCGAGAATGCCACCGCCCGCTGTCTTGGCAAAGCCAACCGAGAACGGCACCTGCCTTTGAGCAACACCGCAGCCACCGCTCTGGAAGAATACATTGACATCGGACGACCGCAACTGCTCCGCAACAGCACGGAAACCGCAGATGAGCTTTTTTTGAACCACCGGGGCCGACGATTGACGCGGCAAGGATTCTGGTTGATCCTCAAGAGCTACGCCGAAGAGCTCGGGCTGAGCAACCTGACTCCCCATACCCTGCGCCATTCATTTGCAGCCCATATGCTCAATAACGGGGCCGAGCTGCGCGAAGTCCAGGAATTGCTGGGGCACGCCTCGCTTTCAACAACACAAATCTATACCACCCTGTCCAACGGTGAAGACAAAAAAAAGCCAAACGGGAGATTGCCCCAACCGAATGGAACACAGGAACCTGAGATGAGTCAGGTCAGCTAACGCGGCAGAAG
The DNA here is from genome assembly GCA_964346425.1 of uncultured Chloroflexaceae bacterium. Classification (GTDB taxonomy): domain Bacteria; phylum Chloroflexota; class Chloroflexia; order Chloroflexales; family Chloroflexaceae; genus JAAUSY01. Next base: position 8,646 of record CAYFVX010000001.1, read on the forward strand.
ATGCCAGCGTCGCAACAAATTATAGTGCCAGACGCTCCCATATACATCTGCGATTGGACATCGCAGCATGAGAGCTTCATGCTACCAACAAAGCCGACGAGCCAGCAAGCCTGCCACCCTCCCGGGCAGGCTGTGGTTCTGGGCAACATCGTAACCGTACCATCATCGGGGGAGCCAGCACCACCAGCATCCTGGCACACCTCCGCATAGTACCCATTGCTGATGACCTCTTCTTAGATGCAGTGGAAATCAGCAACGCATGCTGCCGCCCAAATTGCATAAATCATCCTCTTCAGGTATGCTAAGATGAAGAGAATGAAAAAACGGATTTGTTGAATTTTTAGCGGGGAAAAACTATGCCTGCTCATACCCTGGACCAAATAGTGTCGCTCTGCAAACGTCGTGGGTTTATCTTTCCTGGTAGCGAAATCTACGGCGGACTCCAAGGGACCTACGATTATGGTCCCCTCGGTGTCGAACTCAAAAACAATCTCAAAATGGCCTGGTGGCGTGCGAATGTCTACGAACGAGATGATATTGAAGGCATTGATGCCGCCATCTTGATGAACCGCATGGTCTGGAAATATTCCGGCCATGAAGAAACATTCATTGACCCGCTGGTAGATTGCCGTGACTGTAAAAGTCGCTGGCGAGCCGACCAGATAGCCGGCAAATGCCCGACCTGTGGCTCAACCAACCTGACCGAGCCACGACCATTTAACCTCATGTTCCGCACGCAAATCGGACCGGTGGCCGATGACGACTCCTTTGCCTATCTGCGCCCTGAAACTGCCCAGGGTATCTTCATCAACTTTGGCAATGTCCTGACCACCACCAGCCGCAAGTTACCCTTTGGGATTGCGCAGATTGGCAAAGCATTCCGCAACGAAATCACCCCACGCAATTTCATTTTCCGCGTGCGTGAGTTTGAACAGATGGAAATAGAATACTTTGTGATGCCCGGCGAAGAAGATGCCTGGCATCAACGCTGGCTGGATGACCGCCTGGCGTGGTGGGAAAGTGTCGGCTTGCGCCGCGAAAATATCCAGATATACACCGTCCCACGAGAAGAACTCGCCCACTATTCCAAAGCCACCTATGACCTGATGTATCGCTATCCCATCGGCTTTGAAGAAATCGAAGGGATTGCCAGTCGGCAAGATTTTGACCTCGGTTCCCACTCACGAGACCAGGAACGGCTCAAACTGAACGCCAGCGTTATGCACAATACCCATAGTGTGGACCGACTAACCTACTATGACCAGACAACAAAACAACACATCGTGCCCTTCGTTATAGAGCCATCGGCCGGGGTAGACCGGGGCGTGCTGGCAGTGCTCACAGAAGCCTACGACGAACAACCGACCAGAGAGCTTGCTCCCGAACGGCAAGAGGCCGTCTCCGTAGCCCTGAGCACGTTTCTCAAGAGTGTTGCTCGCAACGACAAAATCTCCGCCGAACATCGCGATGCACTCCTGGCACGAGGCGAAGAAATCCAACAGCAATTACCCGAAGCCCTGCCCCAGGTGCAAGCCCTGCTCGATATGCCAGGAGCCGGCAGTATTGAGGCTGGCAAAAAACTGCGCGGGCAAACCACCCCTGCGCTTGACGAAGCCTTCCGCACCGTGCTCCATCTCAAACCATTCCTTGCTCCCATCAAAGTCGCTGTGCTGCCACTCAAGCGCAACAATACGGAAATCGTGGACATGGCAAAAAGCATCCGCAAAGATTTGCAGGCCACCGGTATGCTGCGCACGGTCTATGATGATACCGGGGCTATCGGCAAACTCTACCGCCGTCAGGATGAAATCGGAACACCTTTCTGTATCACCGTGGACTTCGACTCGCTTGGTCGCGGCGACGACAACACGCTCAAAAACACCGTCACGGTGCGGGAACGTGATAGCATGGAGCAAGAACGGATTCCAATCACTGAACTGTCAACCTACTTGCTTGAACGAATGAAATAACACCAGTACCAAACGATGCCATGACACACGGTCAATACACCATTCCCAGCCGTATCTATCTCACAGCCAGCCAGCGAGACAAGCTTATGCATCTGGTCCGTGAGCAACAGGTTGATGTGCCAGAACTGCTCACCGAGTTGCTGGTCAGTTTCCTGGACCATCTGCCAGAAGCAGAACAGGCAGAGATACTGGCCTCCGGGGAAACGGAAGAAACCACTCCGGCAACCCTGCAGACAACTATCAAAAAGCGTCGTTCGGAAATTCGCCGCTTAAAAGCACGACTGACCACAACAACAGAGACAACGCCGGCCTGGATGCAACCCTATCTCACCCAACTGGAAGAAGAAGTCAGGCGTATGGAGGAGGAACTTGCCAAAAACACGGCTTGATCACCTTCTGGTTGCTCGTGGCCTTGCCGAAAGTCGGGCAAAAGCACAGGCACTCCTCATGGCAGGGGCCGTGCGGGTAAACGGGCAAATACAAACAAAGTCGGGGTTGATGGTGGATGAAGGCAGCAATGTGCATATTACCCACCCGCTTCCGTATGCCAGCCGCGGCGGCTACAAACTGGCACACGCACTTGATACGTTTGGCCTCTCGCCGGAGGGATTGATTGCTCTGGATGTGGGAGCTTCCACCGGGGGCTTTACGGATGTTTTGCTGCAGCGCGGTGCATCCTTCGTCTATGCAATAGATGTAGGCTATGGATTGATTGACTGGCGACTACGCCAGGACCAGCGCGTCGTCCTGCTTGAGCGCACCAACATTCGTCATCTGCCGGCCCTGCCCCCTTTGCCCCAGGAGCAACCGACACCTGCCCCCCCACCGCATTCCAGCAGCGAAGGCAAAGGAGAATGCGCCACCATTGATGTCTCATTTATCTCGCTCCGCCTGGTTTTGCCAGCCGTGCAACGACTGGTGCATCCTTCTGCATGGATCGTCGCACTGATTAAACCACAATTTGAAGCCGGCCCCCAGGATGTGGGCAAAGGTGGCGTGGTGCGCGATGCCGCCATTCACGCCAGTGTCCTCTACGAGGTTCTCCAGTCCGCCAGCGAGCTTGGGTTGAAAACACGTCAACTCACCCGCTCACCGATCACAGGACCAGCCGGTAATGTAGAATTTCTCGCCTGGCTTACTGCCACAGGTCTCGCGATTGATATTGCACCCGCTATTGAATCGGTCACCAGTCTTGCCGTAAATAGCAGGATATAGTTAGGATAAGCCCCGGCATCGGTGCGGGTTTGTTAGAGGGGAAACAACAGCATGATACAGATAATCGTCATTCACTCTTCTCGTGAAGGAACCGGAAAATCCACCATGATTGCCAACCTTGCTATTCTGTTGGCAAGCAAAGGTTTGAAAGTTGGCGTCGTTGATGCCGACCTGCAGTCGGGCAGTCTACGTCACCTTATGGGGTTAAAAGAGGTGCAATATACCCTGGGCGACTATCTTTTTGGCAGATGCCAAAGAAATCAGGTCGTGTATGAAATCAGTCCTTTGCTCGAAAAACCACATTCAGGCCAACTTTTCCTCGTTCCCGCTACGCAAGACCTCGCCACATTGAACAAAAATATCTCTGGACGTTATGACATCTCACTCTTTATGGAAGGATTGCACAATCTCGCAGAAGACCTCAAGCTCGACACGCTTTTGATTGATACCCACGCTATGCTCAGTGATAACACCGTGTTCTCCATGCTTTCCATTGCCATAGCCGATACCCTGATTCTCGTGCTCAATCTCGACCAGAAGGATTATCAAGGGACTGGTGTTATGGTAGATGTCGCCAGAACCCTGGAAGTCCCCCGGATTGTTCTGATTGCCAACCAGGTGGCGACTACCTACGACACAGAATACGTCACCGAATTGCTGGAACAAACCTATTCGTGCCAGGTAGCCGGCATCATTCCGTATACCGATGAAATTATGCTGATGGGAATGTCCAACATCTTTGTCTTGAGCCAACCTGCACACCCCATCGTCAAACGCTTCCAGCAAATAGCTGATATCCTGGCAGACACCACCTATTTAGCATAAGGGCAAAGTTGAGCAAGGGGGTATTCGTCAGGACAACATGCTCGCCGCCAATCCTTAATTTTCCACACTTCAGCATCCCAGGGCGTCAACTCTACGACGGCAAGCGTATCTGCCACCCCCGAAACACTGGCAATGTGAACCAGGGGAATAGAAACAACCTCTCTGCCGTGACATATTGAAAGACTGCGTCAAAGTCCTAGCCAGAAGAGAGGTGCGCGGATTGAGGATTGTTGGCGCATGCCAGGATGCCAGGGTATCGCAAGCGCAAGGTGCCGCCAGTTCCGCGTTCAGGCGGTTGCGAGGAAGGGGTCGGGTGGTTTTCTCCAGCGACCGGTGTTTCTTGCGACGTTGCACGACAACCAGACAGCAAGCACATCACAAAGAAAAAAAGGCCAGCACCAGAACGAAAGCACGTTTTCCTGAATCCAAAACCAGCCTGCCGGCGAACAAACGGGCATGCTCTGCAGAAAGAACCATCAATCTCTGACGGGAAGCATGTCTTCTGGGAGATACGTTATGCTTCAAACTGGTCAAACAGTTTATCCAATTCAGGCGGTCTGGTGCGGGTCAATTCAGCAATGCGACTATTTGCCTCGCGGAGGCGCTGGCTCAATACATTGATGAGTTCAAGCGAGAGGTCCGGATACTGTCGCGCCAGCGCAATGAGGGGTTCACGTTGCAGGCGTAAAATCATCGAATCTTGCGTGGCAGTGGCTGCCGTGGTGCGTTCAGTATTATCAAACAGGCTTTCCTCACCAAAATAGGCATGCGCCCCCATCGTGGCAAGCCGGGCAAAATAGCCTTTGCGCTTTTCCTGCTCAATAACCACTCGTCCATTGACAACCATATACAACGTCCCGCCTGGCTCACCCGGACTGAATATACGCGTATCTTCGACGAAAAACTGTTCTTCACAGACCGTAGCCAGGATTTTCAACTGTTCGACAGTCATCCCCTGAAAAAACGGAACGCCCTTCAAAAAAATAATGCGCTCAATGGTCGAGAGCATGGTATCATCCTCTGGCTCTGGCTCCAACACATCATACCAGATACGTTTGAATAGTTAGCGAAACCGCCAGGACACCAAGAACGCCAAGATTCGGGCAGAGAGAAGAGGAAACCCTGTTCTCTCTGTGCCTCTGTGTCTCCGTGGTGAAAAGAAACTCTTCATCCGAACCTGGTATCACTCAATCACATATCCAGACAACGCGCCGTTAGTCCATTAACCGCTTCGCGACCTGTTTCAAACTTTTGGTAATCGGATGGTCAGGATAGCGCAAGACAAAAATACCTTCGCTGGCAAGCACCATCATTTCATCAGAATGTGGCAGAATAGCCCCGACCTCACAGTTATACGTTCGCTCAACCTGCGCCTTGATCTCCGGGAAATTGAGGCTCTGCGGAGCTTTATTGACCAGCAGCATCATGGTGGGGACATCCAGTTTACGTGCCACTTCAACCGTCACGCTTGTGCCCTGAAAATCCTGCCTATCGGGGCGCAGAATAATTGTCAGCGCATCGGAAATAGCAATGGAAAGCAACGTCTCTTCATTCAAGCCTGGATGAGTATCTATCATGAGCACATCCAGGTCAAGATCGATCAGCAAGCGTTGGAACCCATCATTCAACAAGCCGACATCATAGCCTTCGCGCAGAATACGCGCAATCTCACCAGCCCGAATGCTTGAAGAGACAAGATAGACCTGCCCATTTATGGATGAGTCCAATGCCCGCAAAGAAGGGGTTACATCCAGAGCAGTATCCTTGATCTCACACTTCCCCCAGAGATAGTCGTTCAAACACAGACCCATTTTTTCTTCATCCAGACCAAACAGGACATGAATGCCGGGGGAGGGAATATCGGTATCAACAACGCCAACCCGCAACCCCTGAGTAGCCAGCAGAGCGGTAAGATTGGCGGTGGTGTTTGATTTACCGGTCCCTCCACGATACTAATCAGCTAAGATTGGAGCAGAGGCGGTAGGTGTGTCGCTGGTAAGTGTGTGG
>CAYFVX010000001.1:14672-18969 GCA_964346425.1 uncultured Chloroflexaceae bacterium
AGACATATGCTCTCTTTCTCCAAAACTCAATGAATGATCGCACTGCGTTTCTACCATCTAGGTAGATAGACGTTGTATGGCAAGCATCGTTATATCATCTGAAGGAGTACTATCTACAATGTGTTGACTGACTTTTTCACCAATATGCTGCATGACGTCCGTTGCAGAAGCTCTTGACTGATCGAGCAGTTGCAACAGACGTTCCTCACTAAAAAATTTGCCCTCAGCACTCCGTGCTTCGGTAACCCCATCAGTAAATGAGAACAGGGTATCTCCTGGTTCAATAACAACCTCGGAACGTTGAAACAACGTATTGGCCGCCAATCCAACAGCCGGGCCAGTCACATCTAGCGATGATTTGACGCCAGACGAGCCGATGAGAATGGGAGACTCATGACCACCATTGACATAGGTAAGATGACCACTTCGCGGATCAAGAACCCCAAAAAAGAGCGTTGCGAACATATGACGGCTCTGGTTATTGTGGTGGTTGCGGGTGATGTAATTGCTCGTCATAGATACCGCATCAAGGGCATCCACTGGTGACGCAACAACCTGTTCTGCAAAGGCACGAATGAGACTCCGCACCAGAGCCATAAACAATGCGGCTGCCACGCCCTTGTCACACACATCGGCAATAACCAGACCGACGTGATCATCTGGCAGCAAAAACACATCATAAAAATCGCCGGCCACTTCGCGAGCAGGATGAAAAACCGCCGCAATCTCCCAACCCGTCAACTGGGGGATTGTGCCGGGCAGGAAGTCTGCCTGTATCCTGCGACCAAGCTCAAGCTCGCGTTTGACCGCCTGAACATACGCCTGTTCCTGGTCGCGGAGCCATTTTTTCTCCAGGCTTGCGCTCACCCGTGCCTTGAGCAGCACCGGGTTGAATGGCTTATACAGATAATCTTCTGCACCCAGTTCAATACACCGCACCACACTATCAATATCATCCAGAGCCGATATCATAATAACCGGCACGTGGCGCAGGGTTGGTTCCGATTTCAATGTCTCCAACACCTGATAGCCATTCATCTCTGGCATCATGATATCAAGGAGAATGAGATCAAACGATTGGGTGCGCATCATCTCCAACGCCTGGAGACCATTTTCCGCAACCGCTACCGTATGTCCCTGACGCTTCAAACGACGTGATAGTACATCGCGGTTTGCCTCGTTGTCATCCACAACGAGAACGAAACCATGCTCGGGGTTCATGCGCTGGTTCCTTTTTTCAAGAACATTTCAATCTTCCCTAACAGGCGTGGGAAATCCACGGGCTTTGTTTCATATTCGTCACACCCTGCTTCAAGACTTTTCTCGCGGTCCCCTGCCAGAGCGTGGGCTGTCAAGGCTATGACTGGTATGGTTTGTGTTTCACCGGTCGCTTTTATCTGGCGGGTTGCCTGCCACCCATCCAGTACTGGCAAACTCATATCCATCAAGATAAGATCGGGAAGCTCCGACCGTGCGAGATCCACCCCCTGCGCTCCATCAACGGCAATAACAACGTTGTGTCCTTTGCGTTCAAGACGGCGGGAAAGCATATCCCTGTTCATTTCATTATCTTCTACCAACAGGATTTTGCCCATCTTCTCAATTCCTCACTCAAGACGAAGCTACAAAGGGTACGTAAACACCAGTATACTACAATTCATGTAATCTTCCCAATACTGCTTCCTTTTGTTTTCTCGATACAACGTAGTACCAGATGTTGCACTTCTTGCAAGAGTTGTTCACGATCAAAAGATGCCTTGCGCAATACCCGCGATACCGAATGGTCCAGGAATTGCCGTTCGGCTCTCGAAAGCTCCATTGCGGTTACCACAATAATAGGAATTGAACGCCACTCTGCCACAGAGCGCACCTGAGTGATAACTTGAAACCCATCCATTTCAGGCATCATCAAGTCCAGAACCATCAAATCCGGCGGATGTTCGGCCACGTGTTCCATTGCAACACGCCCATTGTGCGCTTCAACCACCCGCCACCCTTCTTTTTCCAGAGAACGCCGCAGCAGGTTGCGGGTTGCCTCATCATCTTCAACTACCAGCACATAGCCGGCTTCTGTAGCGGGTGCCTCTCCATGCTGCTCGTCGCTCTGCTGATATTTGCGCACGATGCGTATCAAATGCTGGCGTTCAATAGGTTTGAGCAAATAGTCTGAAGCACCCAGCGCAAACCCAACATCCTCTTCATCTACCATTGTTATCATGATAACGGGAATATCTGCAAGTTCCGGGTCCGATTTAATCGCCGCCAGAACCGTCCAACCATCCATTTCGGGCATCATCACGTCCAGGGTAATGGCATCAGGATGCAATTTTTTGGCCCGCTGCAATCCTTCCTTCCCCCCTGTGGCCGTTTCGACATGCAAGTGCTCTTTTGCCAGGTAGCGGGCAACCAGATTGCGGCTATCTGCATCATCGTCAATAACCAGCACCGTCCCGCGTATCATCTCGCCGTCCTCAGCAGCGATTTGCTGCTGATTATCCAATGCTGCATCATGCGGTGCTTCTTCCATCAACTTCTCACACTCACCAGACGTCTTATACGCTTGAACATCCACGGGTAAATAGACCGCAAAGGTTGAACCTTCACCAGGGACACTCCGCACCCGAATAGTTCCCCCCATAAGCTGACAATATTGATAGCTTATGGCAAGCCCAAGCCCGGTGCCTCCATATTTGCGGGTGGTCGAGGCGTCCGCTTGCGTAAACGCCTGGAAGAGGTGCGAAAGTTGCTCCGGGCTTATGCCAATACCCGTATCGGTGATGTGCCAGACCACCCATTCCTGCGACTCACGGAAGCGCACATCGGCGGAAACCGATGCAAATTGTTCGTCTTCCTGCTGACGCTCTTCCTCAGTTATTTTACGCACATGCATACGAATCACGCCATGCTCAGTAAACTTACAGGCATTACTCAAAAGGTTCATGAGTATCTGGCGCACTTTTGTCTGGTCTGCCTGCATGGAGCCAATGTCCGGTGCAACCTCTACCTCCAGCGTATTTGCATTGCGTTGTGCCAGGGGATGGATCGTCGTCTCGACATTTTCAAGCAGGGCAGCGATGCCAAAGGATTCGATATGCAATTCCATTCTGCCGGCTTCAATTTTGGAAATATCGAGAATATCGTTAATGAGGGCAAGCAAGTGTTTCCCGCCGGTGTATATCTTGTCCAGATCCGCAATAAATTCGGGACACCCCAGGTCTTCCGCATCTTCTTTGAGCATCTCACTATACCCTATCACGGCATTGAGCGGGGTGCGTAGCTCATGGCTCATATTCGCCAGAAACTGGCTCTTTGCCTGGCTTGCATGTTCAGCCACCAACTGCGCTTCTTGCGCGTCCTTCATAGCTTTTTCCAATTCGGCCGTGCGCTGCGCCACTTTTTGCTCAAGCGTGTAGTTATAGCCTTCCAGCTTTTTCTGCGAGGTCCTGACATTTCTCGTCATTGTGTTAAACGCTCTGGCAAGCGAGCCAATCTCATCCTGGGATTCGATGGTCGCCTGAGCATTGAGGTTACCCGCGGTAATATGCTCAACAACATGGGTCAATCGTTTAATCGGACTGGCGATATTGTGGCGAAAGACATAGGCCATAAACATACCAAACAGAAGGGCGGCACCACCACCAAACAGGGTCAGAAATTGCCCCGATACCAACTGGGCACTCCCCGTCATCAGGTCCTCTTGCAACAACATTTGCTGGCTCAAGGTCATCTCATCTAGCAATTGTAACATTTCTTCGGCCCGTGGAACGGCTTCGTTTTTGAACAAAAACCGGTCTTCATACGCATGTTGACTTTCCACCACAGCAAACATACGCCTGGGAAGGTGCAAAAAATCTTCCCGTTTGGCTGAAATCTCATCCAGCAACACTTGCTGGTCGTCAGTAAGCAACTGCCGTTTTGAAGCAAGTTTTTCCCATTGGATGCGGTTTGCCCGTTGTTGCGCCTGATACACTTGCTTAAACTGAAGGTTGCTGGTCAACAAATAGCCACGGAGATGCGAAACCATGACCGCAAACGAACTTTGCACGTCCGCTATTTCTTTGAGCAGTGTCATATTTTCCTGGGTTGGTGTGCGTTTGACCTGTTGCAACATCATACTGTTCAGGTCCCGCCGGATAGCGTTGATCGATTCCTCGCCTTCCTGAGTCAGGATACGGAAAGCTGGTTGATTTTGCAGAGGATCATCGCGCAGGGCAAACATCTGCGCTGGTAACTCAGACCAGTCTACAAAGATTCCTTTGAGCTGCTCAAGCCGCCGATTATTCGCGGGGTTGGTCCA
>CAYFVX010000002.1:0-18779 GCA_964346425.1 uncultured Chloroflexaceae bacterium
GCTGCGCATTGCCCCCTGATGGTGGAAGTGCAGGCACTCACCTCGCACACGGGCAATGCGCAGCCGCGGCGTACCGCCAATGGGTTTGATGTGAATCGCCTCTTGATGCTGGTGGCAGTGCTGTCCAAACGCGTAGGTATCCCGCTGTACAACCAGGATATCTATGTCAATATTGTTGGTGGATTACGTATCAGCGAGCCAGCCGCAGACCTGGCGGTTGCGCTGACGATTGTTTCCTCCTATCGTAACCAACGCATAGACCCGGAGCTTGTGCTGATAGGTGAGATTGGTCTATCGGGTGAATTGCGTAGCGTCAGCCACCTTGAACGGCGGTTGAATGAATCGGCTCGCCTGGGATTTCAGCGTGCGCTAACCCCCGCGACCGGGCAACGAAAAGGGAGTGTTCCATCCGTGCCCGCTGGTCTGGAGATGCGTGCCGTCCGAACGCTGGCAGAAGCCGTGGGATTGTCGCTCCAGAAAGCTGAATGAATCTTTATGAAGATTAGTCTTGATTTTCTTGTACGTATTGCTGGTATGCTGGCCCTGGCATACCTGGGATCGGAAATAGGTATTTCGCTCTCCCGTCCTTCTCCCGATCCGACACAACTGCTCGCAACCCAGTTGTTGATGCTGGCAGGAGCCGGTTTGGGTTTGATAGTTACCCCGCGTTTGACGATCGTACCTATCCGCGATTTTTTAAAAAATACTCGCTCGGTGCCATTGGGTGAAATCCTGTTTATCACCGCGGGGGGATTCCTCGGCTTGCTTTTTGGCGTTTTGTTGTCGGTGCCGCTGAGTAAATTACCCGCCTCGCCCGGCTCCTATCTCCCGATTGTTGTCACAGTCGTGCTCATGTATATTGGCATGATGATATTTGCGCTGCATAAAAAGAGCCTGAACGAGTTACAGCGTCTGGCAAAGCGACCCAAGCCTTCGACCATGCCACTTTCGGCTGGCAATTCTTCCACAATGATAGCAACACCGCGCCGCTATCTGCTCGATACCAGTGCAATTATTGATGGACGTATTGCGAGAATTGGCGAGACGGGCTTTCTGGAAGGGACATTGCTCGTGCCACAGTTTGTGCTGGCGGAGTTGCAGATGCTGGCAGATTCGAGCGACGAGTTGCGTCGCAGCAAAGGGCGACGTGGCCTGGATTTGCTCGCCCAGATGCAAAAAGAGACGATCCTGCCGGTGGAAGTGGTGGATGTGGATGTCTCGGATATTGTGCGTGTAGATGACAAATTGGTGATAGTTGCACGGCAATATCAGTGCCCCATCATTACGAATGATTTTAATCTGAATCGAGTAGCCGAATTACAGGGAGTCAAGGAGCTCAATCTCAATCAGTTGAGTGATGCAATACGGCCCGCTATTGTGCAAGATCAGCGACTGGAAATACTCATTCGCAATGAAGGAAATTCCCGCCAGCAAGGGGTCGGCTATCTGGATGATGGCACACCGGTGATTGTCGAAGATGCGCGGCATTTGATTGGTCAGCAAATTCAAGTAATCGTGACTCGCCTGCACCAGACCCAGACCGGTAGATTGGTTTTTGCCCATTTGAATGATGCTGCTGAGCGAGAACAGGCCGATGCGCCCGCTGAAAAGAAAACGACGAAGGGTTGAGGGGTGCCATACACCGCTTGATGAAATATGCTATACTAGTAGCGTCAGGCAAACGTTTGCACTCGGAATTTTGGAAGGCCATGCGTGCGATTCTGCAGCGAGTTTCTTCAGCTTCAGTAAGAGTTCAAGATCAGATAGTCGGTCAGATTGAGGCAGGCTTGCTCATATTGCTTGGTGTTGCTTCAGATGATACTGCTGCTGAAGCAACGTTACTGGCTGAAAAAACAAAGGCCCTCCGCATCTTTGCCGATGAGGAGGGTCGTTTTAACCACTCTCTGCTGGATGTTGGGGGGGCGGCTCTGGTTGTCTCGCAATTTACCCTGTATGCGGATGTGCGCAAGGGGCGTCGGCCAGGTTTTAGCGAAGCAGCCCCACCTGAGCACGCCGCCCCGCTGGTAGAAGCCTATGCCGCGGCACTCCGCGAAGCAGGCATCCATGTCGAAACTGGTATTTTTGGTGCGCAGATGCAGGTCCATCTGGTAAATGATGGACCGGTAACTATTGTGCTTGATAGCGATATTTTCCGCCAACCACGACGACAAAGCTAAAACAACCAGGAGAACGATGCACATTGAAAAGAAAAAGGAAAATACCCGTTTGTGGTTTTCTTTCAATGCCCCGTATGCAGGGAGAGTGGCTATGCAACCTGTAACCTGTCTCATCCAACGAGATGTGGATGTGTATGTTGTCATCGGTCGTGGACGAGAAATGGCGGAGGCATTGGGTTTTGACACCATCAATCGTACTCGGATCGAAATTGTTATTCTGGAATTGACCCGCAATCTGCTGGTGCATGCAAAAGGTGGTAAGCTCATCATTGAACATGTAGTGCAACCTCCAAAAGAGGGTTTGGCAATTGAAGCACAAGACGAAGGGCCGGGTATTCCGGATATTGCGCTTGCTTTACGGGATGGGTATAGTACTGCCCATACCCTGGGAGCCGGCTTGCCCGGCGTGAAGCGGCTTATGGATGATTTTTCTATTGATTCAACCGTTGGGATCGGAACTTGCGTTCGCGCTATCAAGTGGGTGCCACAAAGAAGCGAGAGGTTGCGATGAGTATGATCTGGGGAGCGGTCAACCGCCCAAAACATGGACAATCAATCAGTGGGGATACGTTTGTTGTCGAAGAATACGCGGAAAATAAAATGCTGGTATCAGTGATTGATGGCCTGGGCGGGGGGCAGGAAGCCTCAACCGCAGCCGAAAGTGCAGCAGCGATATTACGCAAGAACCCGGAGTACCCACTGGAGCAACTTATTCGCCAGTCACACAATGCGCTCCGCAGTACAAGGGGAGCTGTTATTGCTATCTTACGGCTGGATGGCACTATCCGCCGTGCAGATTTTATCGGAGTTGGCAATATTGGTATCCAAGTGTATAGCCCCCAGCAAATCAAACCGATCTCGAAAAATGGTATTCTGGGGTATCGTATGCCTACCCTGCTGAGCCTGAACTATGTGTACAATTCTGGCGATACCTTCGTTTTATATAGTGATGGTATCTCTGGTCGCTTTAGTGTGGATGGAAAGCTTGACCGCAGTTTGCCCCCGCAAGACCTTGCGCAGGCAATTCTTGATCTCTATGGCAAGTCAAACGATGATGCAACCGTCCTGGTTGTCCGAGATGGTTAAACTGGATGCCTTTGTATGAGCGTCGAGCTGGATAACTGGCTAACTGAACATCGAGAGCTCCTGCTGCCACGCTGGATATCTTCTCTGTGTCCAACAACAGCCCCGTCAAACGGTGGAAGGGCCACCGATTTGACGGGCGATGATCATGATTCCGATTCCCCCTTTGATTCATTGCCAGAACACGAGGTTGAAAATACCCTCATCTCCATTTATGAGGGGTTAGTGGAAGCCGCTCGTGGTGATCTTTCCATCCTGGAAGAGTATCTGCACGGGATGATTGAAGTCAATGGCAACAAGCATGGCAAACTCCCCGATTTGCTGACACTCGCCTTCCACCTGCGTCGTCAGGCATGGGATATTTTGCAGCAAGATCTCTCCGACCCCTCGGCGACGTTTGCGCTGATGGGTGAGTTGGATACATTGCTCGAACATACCGTCAAATCGCTTGCACATTATTGGGAAACAAGTACCGAAACAGAAATCAGCGAACGTATCAGCCAGGCCGAGTTTATTGCCGAAAGTATGGCCGCAGCTATTGAACAGGCAGACCGCACTGCCCTGCAACTTTCTTCGCTCAATCTCGCCTCGCAACGGCTCTCTGCCAGCCTGGAGAGTACCGAAAAGTTGATAGACCAGGTGGGAACAACGTTGCTTGAACTCATGGGGGCTGCCCATATTGCCATCTGGTTGCCTGAAGAACGGCCACATGGCGAGATGGATGAAGATGCATTCCCCTCGCCCGATGTCACCCTCTATATGGCCCGCAGATGGGGCAATGAAGAAAGCCACCTTGATGGTCTGGAACTGGAAAACACGCAAACGAATGATCTGGTGCGCCGCGCCTTCACGCGGGCTACTATTATCATTAAGCATCGCCCCGACCCTTCCATGGTGGGCGCATGGCATCAGAGCGGGTGTGGGGTGCTGGCATTGCCGCTTATGGTCAAAGAATACGCCACCGGTGTTATCTGCCTGCAAGACCCGGACCCGGAAGAACGGTTTTCTCGTTCGCAGCAGGATATGGCCCGTGCATTGGTCAACCATGCCGCCGTTGCACTGGAAAATGCGCGGCTGTATAACCAGATACGCATGTTCAACAGTGAGCTTGAACAACTGGTGGAAAAACGTACCAGCGAATTGCAGGCCGAGAAAGACCGTCTGGGAACCATCCACGAAATATCAACCGAAATTAGCAGCACGCTGGATCTGGACAATCTGCTGCAAACCTCATTGGCAGCCCTGGCGCGTATTACCCATGTGGAATATGGCTCGATTATGCTGCTCGAATCCGATACCGGCCATCTGGTCAATCGTGCGGTGCTCGGCCACAAAAATGTCAACACGTTTACGCGCTTTCCGCTTGGCTCTGGCATTGCTGGCTGGGTGGCCCAGCACAAACAACCCACAATGGTAGATGATATTGGCGAAGATGAACGCTGGATACCACTCCCCCTGGCACTCAGTGATACGCACAGCAAAAAACAGGGGTCAATGGTGGCCGTGCCGCTGGTAGCCCATAGTGAAATCCTGGGTGTGCTCATCCTTTCCCATTCCCAGGCCGGCTATTTTAATGAAGACCATCTGCGCCTTTTGACCGCCAGTGCCGGTGCCATTGCTATTGGTATCAACAATGCGAATATGTACAACACCATCTTTGAAGGGATGGAGCGCAGTAGCGAATTGTTGCATCGCCAACAGATGGAAACCAGCAAGATGGAAGCTATTCTGCAAAGTCTTTCCGATGGCGTGCTGGTGTGTGATACCTATGGTGAAATCCTGTCCGCCAATCCGGCCGCCGGCCGTATTTTGCAGCGCGATATTACCGATTTGTTTATGGGCACCACGCTGCACGATGTTTTGCAGGATGTTCTCGGCGCACAACGCACAATAGAAATGCCCCTGCAGGATTTGCTCTCCACACCGCTGCTGGACCATAATGAGGAGCCGCGCATCTTTGAAACAACAGTGGAGATGCATTTGCGGGTGGTCAGCCTGACGCTCGGTCCCGTGCTAAAAGAAGATAATGAGCTTATCGGGGCGTTGCTGCTCATGCACGATATTACCCGCGAGGTCGAGGCAGAGCGACTCAAGACTGAATTTATTGGCACGATGTCGCACGAGTTGCGCACGCCAATGACGGCTATCAAAGGCTTCACCCAACTACTCGCGATGGGCGGATTGGGTCCTGTGAATGATACGCAACGCGAGTTCCTCAGCACTATTCAGAATAATGCCGAGCGGATGATTTCGATGATCAATGATGTGCTCGATATTACCAAGATAGAAACCGGCAGCATTGACCTCGAACTGCGCCCCATCCATCTGGCCGAGTCGCTGAGTGGAGTGGTGTCGGAGTTGCAAACGCTCATTACCTCACGCGAGCACAATTTGACGATGAGTATTCCCGGTAGTTTGCCGCTGGTCCGCACCGATTCGACACGCCTGCACCAGGTATTGCATAATATTCTCTCCAATGCAGTCAAATATACCCCACAGGGCGGGGAAATCCAGATAGAAGCCTGTGAAGTTGATATTGATGATTTGCCAGAGAAGGTACGCAGCCGGATTACCCGCGACCGTCGCTATGTGCGGATGGATGTGCGCGATACCGGTGTCGGCATTGCATCGAATGAAATAGAGTTGATTTTTGAGCGTTTCTACCGCACCGAGAACCAGTTGAAGATTGAGGCTGGAGGGACTGGTCTGGGCCTCTCGCTGGTCAAGCCATTGATAGAGTTGCTGGGTGGCTGTATCTGGGTAGAGAGTGTGGTTGGTGAGGGGAGTACGTTTAGTTTTATTCTGCCTGCTGTGGGATAGGTTTAGGGTTCAGGGTTCACAAGCCTATCCTGTGTGGGGGTTGCAAGTTTTTCGAAGAAGTCGAAAACTTGCAACCCCCACTTCAATTTACTTTTCTTGAAACTGATTGACGGCTTCCATTGCGCGGATGGCGTGGGCTACGGCTGGTGCGCCACCCATCAATATGGCTACGCTCAGCGCGTCCATGATTTCTTCGCGGGTTGCGCCGGCTTCCAGCGCGTCATGGACGTGGTAGGTCATACACGTATCACACTGAACACGGGTTGAAATAGCCAGCGCAATCAATTCTTTCATTTTGGTATCCAACGCACCTGTGGCGAGTGATTCTTTGTGCAATTGTCCAAATGAGGACATGGTCCCCTGCATTTCGCGACCAAGTGCGCCCATCATGCGGCGCGTCTGCTGAAAATATTCGGGATAGGACTTGTCGTTTTCCATGTTCTTACGTTTCTCCTTACCATATACAAAATGCTTCTCTTGACCAAACCGGTAAAACGTTTCCGTTTTCGCGCTGGTGTGCGACAGCAGACCTATGTTTGGGGAATGCTTTCCGAACTCTCTTCACTTTACAAAGCGGAAAACCATTGCCCAATTTGTCCGCAAATTTGCGCATACGGAAACCTTTTCAATAAAAACACATCCACTTCATACCCTTACATGGTATGAGTATATTATAAAAGATACAAATTATTTGTCAAGGGATTGTTCCCTTCAACCATGGCTGTTGCAAAGTCTTCTGTTGAACAACAGAAGACTTTGCAACAGCCATGATACATCGTGTGCGGCGTCTGCCGCAGAGATTTCGTGTGGTTTTGGCGCGGCTTCGCCGCGCCAAAACCACACGAAAAAGGGTTGCAAGGGGCAACGCCCCTCGCAACCCCACTTAACGTAAGACTTTGCGAAAGCCATGCCGACTTGACGGAGTCCCTGCCCAACGCTACAATACATGTGATACAATGTTAGGGAACATCTCGAAAACCAGGGTGTGCAGATGCCCCCTGGTCTCTTATGCGTAAAATCAGGTATACCAAGCGAAAGCGGTGTCAGCATGTTTGAAAGTCTTTCCGATAGACTACAAGGGGTTTTTCAGAAACTTGGCAGCAAAGGAGTCTTGAACGAAGAAGATGTCCGTGAGGGCATGAAACAGGTTCGGTTGGCACTCCTGGAAGCCGATGTGAATTATAAAGTCGTGAAAGACTTTGTGGCACGCGTCACGGAGAAGGCGATCGGGGAAGAGGTGATGAAAAGCCTCACACCCCATCAGCAAGTGGTGAAGATTGTCCACGAGGAACTGATTAGCCTGCTCGGTGAGGAAAATGTACCACTTGAAGAGGCACGACCTGGCCCGACGATTATTATGCTGGTCGGGTTGCAGGGAACAGGGAAAACCACCCTGGCCGCCAAGCTCGGTCTCTACCTGCGCAAGGAACGCGGCAAGCGAGTGTTGCTGGCAGCGTGTGACGTGTATCGTCCGGCGGCTATCAAACAGCTTGAAACGCTGGGTAAACAACTGAACATTCCCGTCTATAGTGAGGGAACCGACTCTATTCCACCTGAGATTGCCTACCACGCAGTTGAGCATGCTCGCAAAGAGCTCTTCAATGTGGTGATTATTGATACAGCCGGTCGCTTGCAGATTGATGAGCCGTTGATGGAGGAGTTGGAACAAATCGAGGAACTGGTTGAAAATACTGAACGGTTGCTCGTAGTGGATGCAATGACCGGACAGGAGGCCGTGCGCGTGGCCGAGACTTTCAACCAGCGCATTAACCTGACCGGACTGGCAATGACCAAAATGGATGGCGACGCGCGTGGCGGGGCAGCCCTTTCAGTACGGGCAGTCACCGGCGTGCCGATCAAGTTTCTCAGCACGGGTGAAAAGGTTGACGGCAACACGTTGCAACCGTTTTATCCCGACCGACTGGCATCGCGTATCCTCGGTATGGGCGATGTGCTCTCGCTTATTGAACAGGCTGAACAACTCTACGATGAGGATGAAGCCAAGTCTATGCACAAGAAAATCAGCAAAGGCAAGTTTGACTTTGAGGATTTTCTCAATGCAATGCAGCAAATGAAGAAGCTTGGTCCTTTCCAGCAGATCCTCGGTATGATTCCGGGCATGGGACAGATTGCTCGTTCGCTGGAAGAGAGCGACGAGATGGTGCCTGAGAATGAGTTGAAGAAAATAGAGGCCATTATCTGCTCGATGACGATATATGAGCGGCGTAATCCTGAAGTTATCAAAGGTTCCCGCCGAGAACGTATCGCCAACGGGAGTGGTATGACCGTGCAGGATGTCAGTGGACTGCTCAAGCAGTTTCGTCAGATGCAGCGCATGATGAAGCAGATGACTGGCAAAAAAGGCAAAAAAGGCAAAAAAGGTCGCCGTGGTGGTGGGGGTGGCGGCGATATCGGCGATATTGACCCCCGTGATTTGATGCGCATGTTCCGTTAAATGTAAACTATCTGGAGGCATACAGAAATTATGGTAAGAATTCGTCTTCGCCGCACCGGCAAGACCAAACAACCCAGTTATCGGGTCGTTGTGGCTGACTCGCGCTCACCGCGAGATGGAAGATTTATTGAGATCATTGGACATTACAGTCCGACACGCCAACCGAAAGTGTTGCATATCAAACAAGACCGTGCGCGGTACTGGCTCAGCGTTGGTGCCAGTCCGTCGGAAACGGTGATGTATTTGCTGAAGAAAGTCAATATTGTTGACGATGAGGGCAATGTTTTACCGGAGTCAGCCGCGGTGATGAATGGCGAAGAAGAAGGTACCGGAGAATCTTCTCCTCAGGAGCGTTCTCCTACTCCCACAGAAGTTCCGCAGTCAGCAGCAGAGGCTGTGGGTGAAGTTGCTGTTGTTGAAGAAGAAGCCGTATGAAAGATTTGCTGGAATATATCGCCGCGAACCTTGTGGACACCCCCGAATCTGTGCAAGTGAAGGAACGCACCGGTCGCTACACGGTGACGTATGAACTCACGGTTGATTCAAAGGAGACGGGCAAGGTTATAGGACGCAATGGGCGCATCGCGAAGGCTATTCGTGATGTCATGAGCGTCGCGGCCGCGCGGCAAAACAAGCGAGTATACGTGGATATCAAGTAATCCCGGTATGCTGCAAATCAGGTGTTTGGCCTTTCCTGGGCAAGGAAAGGCAGAGTACACGAGGAGGTGGTTCTTCGTGTGATTTGTGTTTTTTGTCGTTTTTTCGGCGAATCTGAAAAAACGACAAAAAACACACCAATCGGAAATCTGATAAAGTATGGTTGTTTCTTCCGATATGAACAAGGCGAACCAGTCCGTTCCTGCCACAGATGATTTGCTGCTGGTGGGCTATATTGCGGGGGCTTTTGGTGTACGTGGGCAACTGCGGCTGAAGGCGGTCACCGACCAGCCAGAGCATCTGGAGCAGCATATCCGCACGCTATATATCCGTCGCCATAGCCGCCATCCGGAGCGCGAGGCGTTGGTTGCCTATGCGTTGCGCAAGGTGCTGCTGCACAAGCCCGGCGTGCTGGTGTTGACCGTGGAGGGTATCACAACGCGCGAAGAGGCGGATGCACTACGGCAAGCCGAGGTATTTATTCGTGAGCAGGATGCGGTGCCGCTGGCGGAGGATGAGTATTTTCTTCACGAGCTGTACGACCTGCGCGTGGAAACCGACGAAGGCGTGTTGCTGGGATCGGTGCGCGAGGTGCTGGAGACAGGGGCCAATGATGTGCTGGTGGTAGCGCGTGATGAGCAGCCGGACGTGCTTATTCCTATGATCTACGATGTGGTGCAAGAAATTGATGTGGCTGGCGGTCGCGTGGTCGTGCATGTGCTGGAAGGGTTGGTAGAGTGAGGCGTTGGCGTGGCAACAACATCATAGACCACCAATAGTTCCATCTCTAAAGCCAGGAAATTCTTGACATTCTCTCCAAAAAGCCGCACAATATGAGGCGCATTTTTCCAAACAACCGAGAGTTGTATGCAAACAACCCACAACCTTATCAATGACCGCTATATGCTCGAAGTGTTGATTGCCGAAGGTAGCATGGGTGCAGTCTATCAGGCAACAGACCAGCACACAGGCGATAGCGTTGCCCTGAAATACCAGAGCTTCATAGATGCGCAAATAGATGAAACCTTCGAGCGTGAAGCCAACCAGCTATGCCGTCTATATCATCCGCTCCTGCCACACATGCACGACTATTTCCGAACCGAACAGGGGCAGTTTCTGGTGATGAAGTTTATTGAGGGCGAGAGCCTCTATACTACCATGCTGCACACCAACCAACCCTTTCCCCTTGCGCAGGTGTTGCAATGGGCAGACCAACTTCTCGATTGCCTTGAGTATTTGCACTGTCAGCAACCACCTATCATCCACCGCGACATCAAACCGCAGAATCTCAAATTGGACCCGGAGGGGCAAATAAAGCTCCTGGATGTGGGACTGGCAAAAGGCATGCGTGCGCTGGCTGAGCTAGAAGGCATAAACTTTGCCTTTTACGCGCCGGACTACGCACCGCCGGAACTGATACAGGGCAAAGGCTCGGACCCACGGAGCGACCTCTATGCACTTGCAGCCACGCTACACCACCTGTTCAGCGGCGCAGTCCCGGCCGATGCCATCTTGCGATCTGAGGACCTGGCAGAGAATCGCCCTGACCCCCAACGCCCCGTGCATGTCATCAATCGCTTCATCCCAGAGGCCGTCAGCGACATACTCTGGCAGGCACTCGCCCTATCGCCCGATGAACGTCCTGCCAATGCCGCGGTTATGCGTCAGGCTCTTCGTGGAGCCAGCCAGGACATCCCGGACATCCCCAGCATCCTCTATACAACGCCGCTCGCTGCATCCACCACACCCCAGACAAAACTTGCAGAATCGGACGAATCATCTGCCAGGACCGGGGCAGCGATACAACCAGAGGAGAGGATAGAAGAGATTGCTCCATTGCCAGAATCCGCCTCACCTTTAACTGTTCTGCTCTGGGCTATTATCAGTTTTCTGGTGCTGGTGCTTATTGTGATTGTCTGGCTCGTTGCCTCCTGGTAATCATCCTCCGAGTTCTGCCAACCGTGCCTGTGCTTCTGCGCGAAGTTCTTCGTTCTGGCTTAGTTCCAGCACGCGCTGATAATCAGCGATAGCCTGCTCTTTTGCTCCCTTGAGATAATACGCATAGCCTCGCGTGTTGTAGAAACTGGCAATATTTGGATTCAGCGCAATCGCCTGCGTTGCATCCGCAATTGCCCGTTCTTCATCGCCAGTCTGCCCACGCAACAGATAGGTAGAGCCACGTTCATTATAGTATGTGGCTTCTGATGGCTGGAGGGCAATCGCCTGCGTATACTCTTCCAATGCACGGTCATACGCCTCCTGTTCGCTATATACCAACCCGCGATTGTAGTAGGCTTCTGCATAGCTTGCGTCCAGCGCAATCGCCTGTGAATAGTCTTCCAATGCCTGCTCATACGCCTGTTTATCGAAATAGGCATTGCCGCGGTCCAGATAGAAAACCGGCTCACCTGCCTCAAGCACAATCGCCTGGGTATAATCCTCGATCGCCTGCTCATACGCACCTTTTTGATGGTACGCAAGTGCCCGGTTATAGTAGGCAAGCGAATCTTCAGGTTCAATTGCCAGAAACTGGGTGTAATCCTCAATTGCCCGATCATACGCCCCCTGGCTATCATACGCCAGTGCCCGATTGTAGTAGGCAAAGGCATAGGCGGGATCGAGTGTCAATGCTTGCGTATAATCATCAATAGCTCGCTGATATGCCCCTTTCGCATCATACGCAATGCCACGAGCATTGAAAAACAGCGGGTCGTTCGGTGCGAGGGTTATTGCCTGACTATAATCCGCAATTGCCTGATCATACGCTCCGGTTTCGCTATACGCCAGCCCGCGATTGTAGTAGGCATCCACATAGGTTGCATCGAGCGCAATCGCCTGACTATAGTCAGCTATCGCCTGCTCATATTGACCGAGATGCATAGAGGTGCTACCCCGCGAGTTGTAGGCTTCAGGCTGTTCAGGATCGAGCGCTATCGCTGCATTATACGCTTCCAGTGCCTGCGTATACGCACCCTGTTCAAAGTATGTATCACCCTGTCGCATATGTTCAGCAAAGTCAGCAGATGGTTCTTCATTCGCCATCTCGGTTGGTGTAGGGGTTGCAGGTTGCTGCGGAGGTTCGGTGCTTGTCGGAGAAGATTGGTCTGTCAGAGCTTCACTGCCAAGCAAACCGGTGAGCACATGATATGGCGATTCATTTTCTGGGTGCAGTTCAAAGCGTGCGCGTTCAAACCATTGCACCTGATAGGTGGCTCCCTCTATCTCCATCTCAATCAGCGGTGTGAGCGGCAACCCAAACAGGGCAACATTATCGCTCAAACTCAATCCTGGCTCACCATCAGTTTCCAGTCCATTGGCACGGAACGCTTGCAAAATATCATCGCACACATTCCAACCAGTTTGGGCAAAATAGACACACCCGTTTTCCATTGGTTCTTCTTGGGGTGGGGGCGACCATGTGCCATTCTGAATTGCGGCTTCAACCTGTTCGGCTCCGAGCCGCCCCAACAACACATGGTAGGGTGGCTCATTCTCTGGATGTACTTCCAGGCGGGTGCGCTCGAACCATTGGACCTGATAGGGCGTGCCTTCAATGATTTCTTCATACTGCGGTGAAATTGGCATGCCAAACACCGTCAAACCACCATGTTCTTCCCAGTAGGCACGCACCGTGCCGGCGATACAAAAGCCGGTTTCATCAAAACAATACGCATCGTCCTGTGCCTGAAGCCTGCCAGTAGAAACCAGAAGGAGAAGCAAACTGCTACCCCAGAGCCAGCATACCAGCCAGATGATACTTCTTTTTCCCATCACCATGCCCTCCCTTCAAGAATGGAGAATGCAGAATGGAGTTCCCTTGCAACCCTATTCTGGTGGGGGAGTGTGGTTGTTTCGACGCAGTTGAAACAACCACACCCACCACTCCAAAGCCCTGGCATGCGGTAACACGCCTTTTCGCTTTGCACACGCTTTCACTTTGCACACGCAATGCTCACCACAGGCGATACCTGTTGAACCTCCATGCGCATGAAGCGCACGCATATTTCCCATTGGGGCGCAGCCCCAAACCCTTTTTTGTTTTCGTTTTTTTGCGGCGGTAGCACCACAGAATACCGTGGAGTATTCTCAATGGGTTTCATCCAGGGGGTTGCGAGGGGACGCCGTCCCCTCGCAACCCCCATTCTGGTGGGGTATGTTGTTCTTTCGACGAAGTCGAAAAAACAACATACCCCACGGTAAAATCCAGTCCACGATGTTTCGTGGTGCTACCTTTGCGGCGTAGCCGCAAAAAAAGACAACAAAAAGAATGTTTTCGGGGGTTTGCAACCCCCAATCCCCCGCTTTGCAAAGCGGCAAACCGCTTAACTTCATGCGCATGGGTGATACCTGTTGAACCCCTCAACAAGATATTACTGCTGCATCATTTGCGTGACGAAGCTCATAAAGCGTGACTCGTTTGTGCCATTCCACTGATAAATCTGCTCCCGAAACGTCTTCCAGCCATCATACATTTCCTTGAACGACGGATTTTCGCTGGCATTCTCTTCATATAGCTCAAACGCAGCTTGCTGGGCTGCTTCCATAATTTCCTGACTATAAAAACGCAACTGGGTGCCGCCATTGACCATGCGCTCCAGGGCTTCCTGATTGCGTGCCTCGTAGAGCGAGAGCATGGTTACGTTTGCTTCGGCGGCCGCCGTTTTGAAAATGCTCTGATATTCTGGCGGAAGTTGCTCCCATGCCTGTTTGTTGACCAATACATCCAACGTTGAGCCTGGTTCCCACCAGCCGGGCGCGTAATAATAATCGGCCGCCTCATTCAAGCCAAGTTTTTCATCGTCATAGGGACCAACCCACTCGGCAGCGTCAATGGCCCCGCGGTCCAGAGCCAGGAATATCTCGCCCCCAGCCAGCGTTTGCGTATCAACACCAAGTCGTTGC
Source organism: uncultured Chloroflexaceae bacterium (assembly GCA_964346425.1). Classification (GTDB taxonomy): domain Bacteria; phylum Chloroflexota; class Chloroflexia; order Chloroflexales; family Chloroflexaceae; genus JAAUSY01. The sequence goes on from CAYFVX010000002.1 coordinate 14,095, forward strand.
ATCACCTGTCCACCCAGGCCCGGTATACGGAACCGCAGGGCTTTCAGGTCATCAAGCGTCTGGATTTCATTTTTGAACCAGCCACCCATCTGCACCCCCGTATTACCCGCAGGGAAATTGATGACGCCGAAATCATTGTAGACGCGTTGCACCGCTTCCAACCCACCGCCGTGGTAGAGCCAGGCATTTTGCTGCTGTGCGGTGAGGCCAAAGGGCAGGGTAGTGGCAATGCCGAAGGCACTATTTTTGCCGATATAGTAGTAGGCGGCGGTGTGTCCACACTCGACCGTGCCTTCACCAACGGCATCAAGCACTTGCAAGCCCGGTACGATCTCGCCGGCTTCAAACACCTGGATAGTAAAGCGACCACCGGTCATCTCAGAAACCTTGTCACCAATTGCTTGCGCTGCTCCCTGCAAAATATCAAGTGCCTGGACCCAACTGGTCGTCATGCGCCATTCCACCTGCGGCAATGACTGTTGCTGGGCTGGTGCCTGCTGTCCAGTCGCCGTTCCTGCCGCACCATTGTTTTCCTCTGTGGATGATTCAGCATTTTGCTGTGGTTGTTGGGTGGGTTGTGATGCTCCGCATGCCCCAAGCGAGGTGGCTACGCCACCAAGCATGCCGGCTCCAATGCCTCGCAAGAAATCTCTTCGGTCCATGCGTTACTGCTCCTTTCTACGTGTTCAAATGTACTCGAAAGTACGCTTTGTCCATTTCCGAAATTCCTGCTTCAACCTGCACGGCCTTCTCAATCGAAGGGCTTACACGCAGTCCACAGGCGTCTTTTACGTCCCGACGTAGCCACTACCGAAGGACGGTTGGTTTATGCGGCGCCAACGAGCCTCATTCCTTCGTCTCGAATAGTTTCGTGCGGCATTCACGTCCCGATCCAGCACCGCACCGCAGACGGGACATGTCCAGATTCGATCTGCCAATGTCAGATCACGATTGACATTCCCGCACCCGTTGCATCTCTTGCTGGACGGATAGAACGGGGCTATCAGCACCACCTGCTGCGCCTGGTAACCAGGTTGCCGCACCATCTCGCTGAACGCCGCATCTGCTATCGCTCGTGCCAGCTTGTGATTCTTCAACATTCCAATCACGTTCAGCTTCCTGTCCATTGTTGAGGAGATTGTGCCTATCTAGCTCTCTCTCCTTGTGGTTTTGTGCGATTCCACTATTCAATTATGTGTGCTGCTAGTATAACCGATCATGGGACGAGGAGATGTGGAAACCCTCTGGTATAATGAGCATGAGAGGCTTTTGATTGTTTACTATCTTTGGCAAAACTGTCAAATGAAAGGGGAGAATACCCATATATGGATACAAAGACAGCAGACCTCGGATTGGGAGCTATCTATCTGGGAGAAAACCGTTGTGCATTCCGTGTCTGGGCACCACGTGCCAGCCAGGTTGAACTCCATATCACCGAACCTGATGAACGGTTCATCCCAATGAACCAGGCACCACGCGGATACTACCACGCACTGGTTGACAATGTCCCGCCGGGTACCCGCTACCGCTATCGTCTCGATGGCGAAAAAGAACGTGCTGACCCGGCCTCCCGCTCACAACCCGATGGCGTGCATCAAGCCTCGCAAGTGCTCGACCCGCATTTTGACTGGCATGATAGCCACTGGTCGGGCCTACCCCTGCAACACTACATCATCTACGAACTGCATATCGGCACCTTCACCAGCGAGGGTACCTTTGACGCGGCCATCAGCCAGCTTGATATGCTGCAAGACCTGGGGGTAACCGCTATAGAAATCATGCCGGTTGCCCATTTCCCAGGAAGCCGCAACTGGGGCTATGATGGCGTCTATCTCTTTGCAGCCCACACTGCCTACGGTGGTGCGGCGGGCCTCAAGCGGCTGGTGGACGCCTGCCATGCACGCGGACTGGCGGTTATCCTGGATGTCGTTTACAACCACCTGGGGCCAGAAGGGAACTATCTCTGGGACTACGGCTACTATTTCACCGACCGCTACCAGACGCCGTGGGGGGCCGCGGTTAATTTCGACGGTGGACACAGCGATGAAGTACGCCGCTTTTTTATCGAAAATGCACTCATGTGGATAGACGAGTTTCACATAGATGCGCTGCGGCTGGATGCGGTGCATGCTATCTTTGACTTTTCCGCCTACACCTTCATGCAAGAGTTGGCAGAGGTGGTGCATGAACGAGCCGAACGCCTCGGACGACGCATCTACGCGATTGCTGAAAGCGATCAGAATGATCGCCGCCTGGTGACCCCACCATACACCGGCGGTTATGGGCTGGATGGTCAATGGAGTGACGATTTCCACCACATCATGCATACGCTACTGACAGGCGAGCAAGATGGATACTACCGTGACTTTGGCACGTTTGACCAACTGGTGCGCGTCTATCAAAATGGCTGGCTCTATGCTGGCGATTATTCTGCCTTCCGTGAGCGGCGACATGGCAGCAGTGCCGAGGATATCCCCCCCTATCGGCTGGTTGTCTGCACGCAGAACCATGATCAGGTAGGCAACCGTATGCTAGGGGAACGGCTCAGCGTCCTGACAGCGTTTGATGCGTGCAAACTTGCGGCAAGTGTGCTCATATTTTCGCCCTTTCTGCCCATGCTATTTATGGGTCAGGAATATGGCGAAACCGCACCTTTTCTCTATTTCATCAGCCATACCGATGCGGACCTGGTTGAAGCCGTGCGCAAGGGACGCAAAGAAGAATTTTCTTCCTTTGCCTGGAAAGGCGAGCCGCCCGACCCGCAGGCCGAGGAAACACTTGCTCGCTCCCGCCTGGACCATAGCCTGCGTGAGCAAGGTCAGCACCAGATACTCTTCAACCTCTACCGCGAAATCATCCATCTGCGCAAGAACCTGCCTGCCCTCTCACTGCTGAACAAAGAGCACATGGAGGTGCAAGGCTTTGCGGAAGAGCAGTTGCTGTGGGTGCGCCGCTGGACCGGTGACCACGAACGCGGTGTCTGGAACCAGCAGCAAGATGGTCTCTGCATTGAGGGGCAAGAAGTGGTCATGCTGTTTCACTTTCGTAGTAACCATGTCACAAAGGATCTTCCATTTCCGCCGGGGCAGTGGCGTTGTGTCTTTGACTCGACAGATAACCGCTGGCAACTGGCAGAAACGCGGCTGGAACTCGAAACAACCACCCGTTTTACCAGTTCCGAGACCGCAACGACTCTCAGTCTCCATCCCTTTGCTTGTATGGTTTTCACCCGTCAGGAGGAGATATAGATGAATCGCTATATTTGTATTCATGGGCATTTCTACCAACCTCCCCGCGAAAATCCGTGGTTGGAGGCAGTGGAACTCCAAGATTCGGCGCATCCCTACCATGATTGGAATGAGCGATTGACCGCCGAATGTTACGCGCCCAACACAGTAGCCCGCATCCTGGACAACGACAATCGGATTGCTCAGATTGTCAATAACTACACCAGAATGAGCTTCAACTTTGGCCCAACGCTGCTGAACTGGATGAAACAAAACCAACCCGTCGTCTATCAAAAGATCATTGAGGCAGACCAGCAAAGCCGCGACCGTTTTGCCGGCCATGGCTCCGCTATTGCCCAGGTCTACAACCACGTCATTATGCCGCTGACCAACCAGCGCGATAAACAAACGCAAGTTATCTGGGGCATCCGTGACTTTGAATATCACTTTGGTCGCCAGCCAGAGGGCATGTGGCTGGCAGAAACTGCGGTAGACCTGGAAACGCTCGAACTGCTGGTTGAACATGGCATCCGCTACACTATTCTCGCCCCCCATCAAGCCAATCGGGTCAAATCACCCGAAGGTGACTGGCATGATGTGGGCGCAAAAAATATAGACCCGACGCGTGCCTATTACCAGACTCTGCCCTCTGGCAAGCAGATTGCCCTTTTTTTCTATGATGGGCCGATTGCGCATGATACTGCGTTTGGGAACCTGCTCTCCAGTGGCGAACGTTTTGCCCGTCGCTTGATGACCGGTTTTGATGATGGACGCGAACACGCCCAACTGGTGCATGTCGCCACCGATGGCGAACGCTATGGACATCATTACCATTATGGCGACATGGCTCTTGCCTATGCGCTGCAATACATTGAAGCCAACAACATTGCACGCCTGACCAACTATGGTGAGTATCTCGAATATCACCCGCCGGAATGGGAAGTAGAAATTCGTGAGCGCACTTCATGGGAGTGTCCGCATGGGGTAGATCGCTGGTATCGCCATTGTGGTTGCAACTCTGGCAATTTTCCCGGCTGGACCCAGGAATGGCGCGAACCTCTTCGCACTGCGCTTGACTGGCTCCGCGAGTCGCTGGAACCACTCTTTGAAGAACGTGCGTCAGCATATTTCACCGATCCCTGGGTGGTGCGCGATGATTATATCTCGGTCATTCTTGACCGTTCCCCGGAAAACGTCACGGCTTTCTTGAACCGTTACGCGGCACCGGGCCTTGATGATGCGCAATATATCGAAGTACTCAAGCTGATGGAGTTACAACGCCAGCTTTTGCAGATGTATACCAGTTGCGGCTGGTTTTTCGATGAAATCTCCAGCACTGAGACGATCCAGATACTCAAATATGCCGGACGGGCTCTCCACCTGGCCCATGGTCTCTTTGCAAAGACAGATGAAATTGAGCAAACGTTTTTGCAACGCCTGGAGCACGCACGAAGTAAT
>CAYFVX010000003.1:0-17554 GCA_964346425.1 uncultured Chloroflexaceae bacterium
CCACACTCGTGCGCGAGGATGGGCGCGAGACCGACGTCTTCTCGCTCATTGGCCCCAAGAAATATGATGTCCCCTGGCGCGATCTGGAGCGGTGTGGCTGGATAGCCACCGCCATCTGCACCGAGATACGCATGGGACTACCACAAGAAGTACGGATGGATTATGCGCTGGCCGAAGACAGCCGCATCCAGTATCGCATTGCGGCCGAAAACCCGGTCAAAATGCAGGTCATGGATGAATTGCTGCGTCGCCACACCGATGACCATGTGCTGGTTATCGGACAATACATAGACCAGTTGAAACAGATTGCCGCACACACCGGTGCCCCGCTTATCACCGGCAAAACGAAAACCGCTGAACGAGAACGGTTGTATGCAGCATTCAGAAGTGGCGAAGTAAAACTCCTGATTGTCTCGAAAGTTGCCAACTTTGCCATAGACCTGCCAGATGCCAATGTCGCCATTCAGGTAAGCGGCACCTTTGGCTCGCGGCAGGAGGAAGCTCAGCGGCTTGGGCGAGTGTTGCGCCCCAAAAGCAATGGACAGTCTGCCTACTTCTATACACTCGTCACTCGTGACACGCGCGACCAGGAATTTGCCGCCAACCGCCAGCTCTTCCTCACTGAACAGGGCTATCGCTACCTCATTCAGGACGCAGCCGAGGTGCTGGCATGAACTCCCAGAAATGGATGGGCAACCCCATCACCCCGCACCTGGAAGCCTTAAACGAAGAAGACCTGCACGATTTGCTCGGTGAGTATCTCTTTGACCGAGCCAGAAAAATACTCAACAACAGCGATGTCAGAATGGCGCGGGTATCATATGATACCCTGCGTGGCAGTGTCTCCCGTAGCCAGGGCGGTACCTATAGCATGTGGGTGCGCCTGCCCTATCCCGCCATTTCTCCCCTGTTGAGACTCAAGGCACACTGCTCGTGTGGGCAGGAGCCACTATGTGAGCATGTGGGCGCACTCCTCTTTTTGTGGGTTGTTGCGCGTAGCAGTTTTAGCGATGGCAAACCAGAAGCAACCGTCCAACACTCTGCGCTCCCCACGGTTGGCGGAGATGCACTCTGGCGTGGTTTGCGTGGGCCATCCACGAGCCTGAGCATCTTGCTGGCGCAACAGAAAGTGGGTGATGTACGTCGCGTTGCTCGCAACCTGGGCTTCAAGAGTAGTGGAGTTGACAAGGAAACGTTGATTGAAGAGATAGTTCCCTTACTACGCAATGCTGACTATATCCAGCAAAAGATAGCATCCCTCTCACCCATTCAGCACCGGCTGTTGGATATGGTTATGCTGCGCCAGACCGGGATATTGCCAGCCCAGGTTGAAGAGGCCCTCAAGCATCTTGGTGATGACCTGGAATCAGCACGTGCATTCGAGGTGATGAAAGTCTTGAACAATGCTGGCCTGGTGCAACAAGAAAATACTATGGCGAGCATGCCAGGATTACCGCTCTGGCAGGTTCCGCTAGAAATACTGCCGCATTACCAGCCGGTGATACCCGAAACGCAACTTATCAAACCCCCACTCCCGCTTGAAGAAAAGTATGCTGCCAGCCAGGATAAGCCTGCTGCTCAACAAATTCCCTTGCTTTCCCTCCTGCGTGGTCTTTTTATTACCATGCAGCAGCGTGTCCTCAGCCAAGCTCCCCTCCCAAAGACAAGCGATATCGAGTTTAAACTCAAGGGCTTATATGGCTGGCACAATGACCCGAACGAAGTTGAGAAACTGGACAAAAAGCAACGGCAACAACGAAGAGGCTACTACGGGTACTATGGACCAGAAATGTATATTGACCAGGAAACCCACCTCAGAATGATGCCGCCCCCCCCCCTGGTCTCGGAGAAAACACTGCATCAATTGTCGCAGGAAATGGGAGGAAACAGCGACATCATCCTGTTCATCCTCCGTCTGCTGGAGAGCGCGGGACTGTTGGAGGTTGAGGGACAACATGTCTCACTGGTCAAAGGAGCCAGCGAACTGCTGATGTTGCCAGCCGCGGAACAGATACGCTTGCTGGCAACTGCGTGGGCATGGTTGGCAACATGGAACGAACTGCATGAACTGGAGGGAGTGTTTATCCGCCGCCACCTCTTTCAGACAATGGAGCTACGCCCCGACCAGATATATGCTGAAATGGCAGCAGCCCGCCGCCTGGTATTGCGCGTCTTGCGCACGCTTGAAGCAGACCGTGTCTATCGGGTACAGGATATTCTCAATGTGCTCTGGCGGATACACCCGCGCATGTTGTATGAACAACGGGCCAAATGGTCAACGTATAAGCAACCTGCACGCTGGTGGTTGACGAGTGCAAGCGGGCGATATCTTGACTCAATGGTGCTGAAAGATTGGTACAAAGCGGAAGCAGGTTTTGTTCGCCAGATATTGCGCACATCGCTCTCCTGGCTTGGTATGGTGGTCTGGCAAGATGGCAAAAATGAATCTCAGGAGACTATACGCATAACGCCACTGGGGGCCTATCTGCTGGGCATTAGCGAACAGTATGAAGAACCAGCTTCGTCACCTACTTTGCAAGTGTACGCAGAGGCCGAAAAGCAACAATTGACCGTGCAGGTAACTTTGAAGAATGCAGACGCCAATGTGCTGGCAAAACTGGACACGTTTATGAAGTTTAGCCGCCTTGAGCAAGGCATCATGGTCTATACCTGCAATGCGCGGGACATGCGCGATGCCCTGTCGCGTGGGCGAGCCGGTGATACTATCCTGACCTTCTTGCAAAACCATAGCGCGAAACCATTGACGGAGGACGCTGTGCGCATGCTTGAGCAATGGATAGAGCATTTTGGCGAAGCTACGCTCTATCGCGATGTCGCTCTGCTCGAACTGACCGACGATGTCCTGTTGCCCGAACTGCTCCGTGCCACACGCCTCAAAGATGCCGTGCTTGACCAGCTTTCGCCGCGTTTGCTGGTCGTAGACCCGGCCCATAGAGAAACGCTGTATAATGAACTGGTTGCAAAGGGATATACCCCCCGCCGATTGCCCCTTGATAAGTGAGGATTATGGACGTTCATCGTGTACTGTCAAGTTACGCTGTGGCTGACTTGCAAAAAATGGTTGAATCGTTGGGCTTGAAAAAAGTATCGGGTCGCAGTGTGCTTGTCGAGCGTATTCTGAAGCAGATGGAAAAACCAGCCGTCATTCACAGTCTGGTTGCAAGCCTTCCCCGTCGTGAGTACATCTTTCTTGAGTTAATACAACTGGCTGGTGGAACAGCACCGGTCGCCAATCTCAAATTGCTGGCGCAGATTGAGAAATGGATTGATGATGACCCGCCTCCCCCGCAATACAACCATAAAACTCGGAAAATGGAGAAGACTCCACCGTCGGACTATACGTTTGACAATATCATGATACGGCTCATGCAGCGTGGTCTGATACTCTCGCCAGGGCCACCATCTCGGTTTGGTGGTCAAAACGTTGAATTGAAGCCGCATGAATACGTGTTTATTCCCGACCCGGTGCTGAACAACCTGCCGCCAGCCCCACCCGTGCAGCTCTCCTATCAGAAGGATGCCCCACCCACGGTCTATACGGGGGATGCCACCACGTTCCATCGAGATCTTTACCTTTACTGGAGCTATGTACGGGATAATGATGTCAACCTCACCAAGCAGGACTTTGTGAGCAAAACACACCTCAAAAAAATCAACGCCACCCTCATGCAACCGGTTTCCCTGGACAACGTGCGCCTGGAAGATCAGGCGGGACGGCTCTATTTCCTGCGCTGTCTCCTGGAAGATTGTGGTCTCATTGCAGAACAGGGCGGGAAACTCATTATAGAACCCAATTCGGAAGCATTTTTTGCCCGTTCAATTGCCGAACGTGCGCAGGCAGTGATGGATGCCTATTATCAAAAATGCGCGTTGTGGGATGAGCTCCTGCAAATACCCTATCTCTCCATTCCAGAGCGACCGGCTTCCTACAGTGTCGCTCCTGATGTTGTTTTGAGTGCCCGCAAGCGATTTATCAATGTGCTGAAACAACGTGGCTTAGAGGGCTGGATGGACATAGACCGTCTGAGTACCTTTGTACGGCGGACACTTCACAACTTGCTCATTGAAATCCGTTCCCCTGCGGTGGGCTATGGCTATGGCTACTATGGTGGCTCGACCCGCCAGAGCAAAAACCCCTACACCAGCATGGACAACAAACTCCAGTGGTCCTTCAGGATTGCAAACGAGCGGTTGCAAAAACTGGGCATACAAACCAGCCCGTATCAAAACTACTCAACACCGGATGCCAAAAATGGCTGGCAACTGGTTGAAGGGAGCTTTATCCAGGAAATCCTGTGCGAGCCGTTGCACTGGATGGGGTTGATTGATCTGGGGTTTGCGCAAGATGTTGCGTCTGTCTGGGACGAATTTGTGGTTGCAGTGCGCTTCACCCAGTTGGGAGCGCATGTGTTGCTGGGCAAAGAGATGCCTGCCGAAGCTCTGCCCCAGGGCGGACGGCTCATCGTGCAACCCACCTTTGAAGTCCTCGCCTATCCGCCGGTACAAGAAACACATCTGGCTCTGCTCGACCGTGTCGCCGAGCGGTCGCAGATTGACCAGGTGGCGACCTATCGGCTCACCCGCGATTCTCTCTACCGTGCCTGCCAGCAGCATGACATGACGGTTGCCCAGGTCATCGAAGCACTGGAAAAGGAAAGCGGTGCCGCGCTCCCGCAAAATGTGGCGTACACGCTGGAAGAATGGGGCCGTGCGCTGGACCGTGTTATCGTGCGCGATCAAGTCCAACTCTTGTATGCTACCGCCGAATTGCTTGACCAGTTGGAGAAAAAGCAGACAAAGTCTCCGCAGTCTAAGGGCCGAACAAAAGCGGGGGAGACCCACTCGTTCATCCTGCGCCGTCTGACGCCCACCACCGCCCTGGTACGGAGTAATGAGGTTGATGAAATAGAAGAGGTGTTATTTGCGCAAAACAGTTTACCGGTTGTGCATAAACCCGGCCCCTTTCGGGTCGAGCGTGATAAACCTTTTCCCCGACCAACAGGCCACTGGCTCGATATATCCCCGCAGGGACACCTGACTTTCCGTCCAGGCGCACCCGTGCTCTATCTCAGGCGGCATCTGGCCCCGTTTACTGTTGAGGAGAAAAAAGGGCTACGTCTCACCTCGGCAATAGTCAAACAGGCGGTGAGCGATGGGATGAGCGTGGAGCAGATAGAGTCTCTCCTCAAATCCTGGAGTGGCGGACGTGTTCCCGATGAGTTGTCAAAGTCGCTCAAGGTCTGGGGCGACTTCTTTGGTAATGCGACCGTTGAACGGACTGTCCTGCTGCATCTGAGCGATGAACGCACGCTACGGGCGTTGCTGGAGGATGAGGAAGTGCGCCCGTTATTGCAGGTGCATAAGCCCGACTACGATGTCGTCACAACCGTGCGCCCAGCCGATCTCACCCGTTTGCGCAAGTTGCTGAATGATCGCGGCATTGACGTGGAGGAGAAAGGAAAGGAGAAAGGAAAAGGGAAGGGGAAGGGAAAGTGATGCCGTAACTGCTCAGAAATGAGGCAAACAAATGAGCCGCGACCGTGAGGGAGCGGACAATAATCTGTTGACGAAAGGGAAATATCTGCTTACTGACGTGCGCGGCTCTTTTCCTTTCACGCGAAGGTGAACAGTTACGTGATACCAGGAACCTTTTGTTTTGTTGTATAAATGTCCCAGATGAAAAAAAGACCGTGTATCCGACCCAATTTCGTTGCCATCACCTCATCTTCTCGCTTGGGGGCCAGGTGATACCAGGTTCGGATGAATAGTTTCTTTTCACCACGGAGACACGGAGGCACAGAGAGAACAGGGTTTCCCCTTCTCTCTGCCCGAATCTTGGCGTTCTTGGCGTCCTGGCGGTTTCTCTCACTCTTCAAACGTATTTGGTATGAAAACATAGGGTGATGTATTGAGCCAGGTCTGCTCTCTTGCAAGGGGATAAACACTGCTGCAGGTTTCTCTGTGCCTTCTGGCTACTCACTTCCCACTATCCCCACTATCCTACTTTGAGCTACCTCACCCGCTCATCCCCCCTCACATGTGGAGACTTTTTTGGCTGGAGGCACGCTGTAGGGGTTTGCCGACGGCAAACCCCTACGGGCGACTTGTCCCATTGGTATCAGGTTTTGCGAAAATCTCTACCCATGTGAGGCTCATCCCCCACCGCCGTTGCCGCGTGCTCTTCAATCGCCTGTCGCACCATCTCCAGCACTCGCATGGCACGCAACTCCTTAAATATCTGCTCCGCCTCTTGCAACAGAGACAAAACCTGCACCTGCTTGTCAGTTCTCGCATACAACTGTGCCTGCCAGTAGAGCACCAACCCTATCTCATAGCGATGCCCCATCTTCTGCAACATCTCGTGGCTCTGCTCCAGATATTGCGCGGCACAGGAATAATCCTGCTGATGCAGCGCAATCTGCCCCATCACCCGATACGCGACCGCCTCTTCAACCGCCATCCCTAACTCTGAGGCAATAACCTGCGACCTGGAAATATACCCAAGTGCCTGCTCCGCATCCCCCAACGTCAACGCAGCCTCGGCGGCCATATGCAATACCCGTGCGAGATAGTTGCGTGCTTTGACCCGCTCCAGAGAAGACATACTCTCACGAAAATGATGCAACGCATTGCGCGGCTCATTCTGCAACAGCAGCACTTCTCCCTGGTGATAGTTGATAATTGCCAGTCCCAACAGCGAACCAATGCGGCTGAACTGGGATCTGCTATATTGATATAAGTCTTCAGCAATCTGTAAATCGCCACGGCGGACCATCAGATTTGCCAGGCTGGTCGAGGCATGCGCCATACCCTGCACATCCCCCACATTCTCGCTAATTTGCAAACTTTTCTGATAGCACTTGGCTGTATCCTGCCAGCGACCCACACAAAAATATGCATCACCCAGATTGCGGAGGGCATCGCTCAAATGGGAAGCATCTTTCATCAAATCAAGCAGCGTGCGGGCCTGTTCCAATGCAGGAATACTCAAATCAAACGCCCCACGGTCGCGCCAGAGAATCCCCATCAGCAACGAAGCATGCGCCTGATCGGTCGTGTTCCCGATACTCTCGGCTACCGCCCGCCCTTGCTGCGCCCATTCCAGACATGTATCAAACTCGCCTTGATTGTAATACAGCCGCGAGCCAACCAGATAACAACGGGCAAGTTCACCCTGCGATTCCGACATAACCAGCGACATACCACGCTCAAGCCAGTCAAATGCCATATCATAGTTTGCCAGTTGCTCTTGCAGGTTGGCAATATGGCGGTGCAGGCGAACGATGGTCGTGGAAAGTTGCCAGTTGGGAATAGGAAAATGTTTCTCCTCGGCGTTCCAGCGTTCTTTTTCTTCATTCAACTGGTTGATCAGGTTTAAGGCTTCCATATAAGGCTTATGTGCCCGATGATATTCGCCAATCCGCACATACACATAGCCAGTACGCTCATACAGCTCAGCAACCTGAAGAATCGTGGGAAAAAGTGGGTACAGAATGGTAAAAAGATCTGGCTGATTGTCACGCGATGGGGTTTTGCCATTCTCCGTTCCGCGTTTCAGCCGCGGCGCAATATCCAACGCAGTGGCGTACAGTGCCAGGGCTTCCTGATTGGCATAGTGATTTTGCGCCCGTACCCCTGCTGTGAGATGAAAGCGGAAGGAAACATCCCAATCTTCCGCGAGAAAATAATGGCGTGCCAGGAGTGCCAGGTGTTCATCCAGATGGCCGGTATTCAGCTCTTCAATCCGCTGTGCCACACGGCGATGCAATTCACGCCGCTGCGAATAGAGGATACTCTCGTAGGCAATATCGTGCAGCAGCGCGTGACGAAACAGATAGGTAAACTCGCGTGGTTGGTCTTCCATCACCACAATATCGGCCGCCATCAAATGTTGCAATCCCGTATGCAGCAGATCCGGGTTACGATACACCCCTTCAAGCACCTGCAACTTGAACCGGTGTCCAATGACCGAAGCAACCTGCACGAGTTCCTGAAATGGCTCGTCCAGTTGGTCCAGTCGGGCCATAATCAACCCTTCAATACTGGTTGGAACAGTCACTTCTTCTGGGGGACAGGTCAGGTGCCATGTTTCGTGCTCATCTTTTGCCAGGGTGCCAGAGGCAACCAGCGCATGCACCAGTTCTTCGATAAAGAACGGGTTGCCCTGCGTGCGCTTGATCAAGTTGACAATATCGGGCGGGGGCGGACCGTTGAGAATGCCTTCCAGCATAGCTGTACTATGTTCTGGCGACAATTCCACAAGCTCCTGCCGCATGGTTGTAGGAACATTGACCCACGTTTCGCTCATTGAAGGATCAGGACGATAGCAGACAATCAGCAACATGGGCGCAGTGGCAATGGATTTTGCCAGCCGTGCCAGCAACTCAATGGAGGACGCATCTGCCCAGTGCAAATTGTCAATAACCAGGACCAGAGGCTCGTGTGCTGCTGCTCCCAGCAAAATCGCTACCACCAGGTCTTGAATACGGCTGTAGCGTTGCTCAATGCTCAACGACTTTGTCAACGCGGTTTCAGGCAGATCTATGCCCAGAATATCACCCAATATGGGCAAAAAATGAGAAAACTCCGGCGCAAGCTGTTCAACGCGATGTTGCAAATGCAATAACATTCCCTCTTCTTCAATTTCTTCCCGAGAACGCATGCGGCGCATAGAAAACCCCAGGATGTGTTGCAAGGGAGCGCGGAGGGTGATGTAAGGAACGCTCTGCGTCAGATTATTACCGGTGCCGGTATATATCTGGAAATGGGGGATAACCTCGCTCTGGTCTTGTGAGACACTAGCCATAACCAGGTTGCGTATCAACTCATCCGACAGGCGTGTCTTGCCCACGCCAGCATCCCCAATCAGAGCCAGCATACGCCCCGACTCACGGAGCGCAACTTTGGCTTCTGCCAGCAAAAGCACAAGCTCCGGGTCACGCCCGACCAGCGGCGCCCGGTTTGAACGTCCTTCTGTGATGGACATCGGTTCTTCTTCTTCTTCATCCAGCACACGCCAGGGAATAATTGGCTCTGCTATCCCCCGAATGTGGATAGGAGCTTGCTCTATCGCAATGACGCGACGTTCAACAGAAGCACGTGTGGCAGGCGAAATAAGCACGGTCCCTTCCTCGGCCGATTCCATCAGGCGTGAGGCGAGATTGACCGCTGGCCCCATAACCGTATATTCGTAGCGATGGCTCCCGCCGACTCGCCCCGCAAAAACTGTACCGGTGTTGATACCAATACGTTGTTTGAGGGCCAGAGCGGGTTGGGGAAGAATACCAGAAGGAAGTTTGTGTTCTTGTTCCAGCGGCTCGGAGGGGGCAATGTTCAGTTCTGCAAGCATCTCGCCGATTTCTGCATTTGCTTCTTCCAACGTGTTGACCAGCTCTAGCGCACAACGTACAGCCCGCAACGCGTCATCTTCATGCGCACCGGGTGCGCCAAAGAGAGCCATAATCTTGTCGCCGCGGGTGTACATATCTACTTTGTTTATTACCCCACCATAGCGATGCACAACCGTTTGCACCCGCCGAAAATACGCATTGAGTGCGTTGGCAGCAAGATCAGTATAGTCTTCAAACAGAGGCAAAAGGGTACTGAAATCATAAAAATTGGCGAAAATGACACTGACCGGTCGAAGTTCCCCGATATCAGTCACAGTATTGTCAAGGTAGCGACGGGGTAAATCACGCAACAAATAGGGCTTGAGTGCAGCTATTTGGGTAGCCAGACGCTCCAGGGCAGCAATATCGTCACGCCAGTCTACGTGCAGAACCCCGGAAGGGGGGATTACTGTGGTTTCAGGTAGCGAGAGCACTTGAAAAAACCCGGCCACTTTTCTGGGAATGACCTCGGCTCCCTCAAGCATATGCGCTGTTTGCTCGGAAATAACCACTTCACCAGGAGCCGCAATACTCTGCGCCAGGGCAACCCGATTGACGCCAGCCCCCAGCACAACCAGCTCAATGTGACTTTCATCGCCCACTTCGGCAGCAAAAACATTGCCGCTATGCACGCCGATACGCAGACCAAGCCGGAATGTTCCAGCCCGCGTCTCAACCGAAGTGAATGCCTCCATGCGTTTTTGCATGCGTAGCGCAGCACTGGTTGCCGCGATAGCGTGCGCCTCGCCAAACGTCTCAGCATCAAAGAAGGCAGTCAACGCATCCCCGCCAAATTTGAGCAACTCGCCGCCACCACCCAGCTCGCCCGGTGTGGACAATACTTCAGCCACCAGCCCATTGAAGAGTTGGTTGACCACCGAACTCACTTCTTCGGCCCCCTGTTTGCCGAGCGCACTAAGCTCTTCACAAAAGGTGGTAAACCCACTGAGATCCGCAAACAGAATACTACCTTCCCAAAAGTCGCCCCCAATACGACCCGGCTGCGGATTATCCAACTGTGTACGCAGCAGGCGAGAAGGGATATATGCTGCACTGGCACATAACTCTCGCCGCAGCAGTTTGGCAAGTGAAGCTCGCACATCGGGGGCAAGATGCCCACTTTGTGCAAGCTCTGCCTGTTGTTCAGGAGTAAGATAATCGTCCAGGGGGTTTTGTGTCATGACAAAACCTTCTCTATGGTGTTTCACACTGGGTAAACGCTGCAATCCCGACGTTAGTTCCAGGCTCTTTGTCGTCAGTTGTGGCTGACAATACCTCATTGTTACATGGTGCATGTTTTCCACACGAAATCAGGTTACTACTCATAACTGACTCTGTGCCGTATGTCTCTATGGTATGAACGTGGACTGAACAGGAATTGCAGAAAGCAACAAACCGGAAAACGAAAGAAGTCAGGTCAGGGGGACCAGTCAGGGTGTGCTTCAATAACATCATTGTTGGTGAGTCTGATAATATCGGAGCCATCTGCCCGCATTGCATACAACTCCATTTTCTGTTCTTCTCGGTTCGAGACAAAAATGATCTGGCTTCCATCAGGTGACCAGCAGGGAGAACCATCACTATGCGGAGATGCGGTCAGGTGGGTGATATGGGAACCATCCGCTTGCATCAGGGTAATGTCGCCGGCTGGATCTTCACACTCAGACACAAAGGCAATCTGGTTGCTATCAGGAGACCATACTGGGGAATGGTCGCGGCAGTTGTTGTGGGTCAGACGGGTGATATTGGACCCATCGGCACGCATAACATAAATTTCACCTTGCTGGTTATCACGTTCAGAGCGAAAAACAATGCGCTTCCCATCAGGCGACCAATCCGGGTCTGTGTCAAACGCCGGGTTTTCAGTCAGACAGGTCAGCCCACTCCCATCAATATTCATCACAAAAATATCGAAATTGGGGACACGGTCGGTTGAGCAGGTAGAAACGGAATCAAAAACAAGCTGACGACCATCTGGTGACCACGAGGGATTGGCATCGGTATTTTCGTGGTCAATAATACGGGTTATCTCTGTTCCATCACTCTGCATACGGTAGAGCACCCCTTTTTCGCGAATGCGGTAGGTTGTATAGGCAATCTGTTGCCCATCGGGTGACCAGGCAGGAGCACTCTGGTCATCCTTGTCGTGCGTCAGGTTTGCCCATGTACCATCACTATGCAGCACATACACGTCCATATTGCCGGCACTGTTGGAAGTGTACACCAGTTTGCCCTCAATTGGCAATGGGGGGTGACGACATGCGGCGAGCAGGATAATTCCTGGTAGTATCAGAACGAGCAGGCATAAGAGGGAACTTTGTTTCTGTTTCACGGACATATTCATAGGAAGCGACCGGTTGATACGCTACTGTAGAAACCCACCAGCGTTGATAGGCGAACATATGACGGGGGAGGATACCATAAGAAAAACAGGGTTCAATCTTCACCCAGACTGAACCCTGCGAAATACCCCGATTCTTTCCACCAGTGTGTCAATAAATGATATGCACACAACAAATATTATAGACGATTTTGCAAAAAAGTCAACAAAACAACCAATATTTTTGGTATCAACCAGACAGCGAGCATATAGTACCTGAACTCTGCATAGACCAATTGACTCGGATGGTACCATGAGACACAGCAAACAGGTGTTCCCTGTTTGAAAAGGAGTGTGCTTTGTTTTTGGGGAGCCAGTTCTCAACAGGTTTTACCTGGGGTGAACTATTTGCTTGTGCAAGTGAAAGAAACACATGCACCTGCGTGCCAGAGCTTATCTGGTAAGGTTTCCAGGGAACTCCGTTCCCTCACGCTTGCAATGAGTGAAGCCCATTGAGGAGAAACTCTCTGCGATGGAACCGTAAAAAACCCGCTGTCCGCGGTGATGCTTGCGGTATATGGAAGAGGAAACAAGTCAGGAAGAATGAGGTAAGGGTAAGGTTGGCACACTTCTTGCAAAAGCACGAATACGAAGCTTGATGGAAAAAGTAAGAAAGGTTGGAAAAAACAATGTCCACAGCCAACTATGGCGATACAGTAAAGGTCCATTACACCGGGAAATTGAACGATGGCACTGTCTTTGATACGACGCTCAACCGAGACCCGATGGAATTCACCATAGGACAGGGAACGCTTATCAAAGGCTTTGAGGAAGCTATTGTGGGGATGTCACCTGGAACCAGCAAGCAGGCGACCGTTGCACCAGATGAAGGATTCGGACAGCATCACCAGGAATTGGTACAGGATGTCGAACGTGAGCAACTTCCTGAGAATATCAATCCCGAAGTTGGGCAACAACTGCAGGTCACGACCTCCAACAACCAGACTCTGGTCGTCACAGTGACCGATGTTTCCGACAGCCAGATTACGCTGGATGGCAATCATCCACTGGCAGGTCAGGAACTTATGTTCGATATCCAACTGGTTGAGATTGTTTGAGGAGCTATAGCTAGGGGCGAATCCGCAAAAAAACCAAAACAAAAAGGGGTTTGGGGCTGCGCCCCAATGGGAAATAAGTAGGGGTTTGCCGGTGGCAAACCCCTAACTTTGCAATGGGCTGGAGCCACATTCATCCAGATAGGTTTTAGCCCATTCTGATGCGGTTACATTCTTATTGTGCATAAGCTCTAATAGTCACAGGCGAAACCTGGTTGCGGGAGCTTTTCTGTCCCCTCACTTGTCCATAATGAGCATGTAGTTCGTGCTATTTTCCGAACAAGTGACAATTTTTACGATAAGGAAACCGGTCTCAACCAGCAGTAAGCCAAACCAACCGCCATAGACCAACAGGATTGCCCAGATATCGCTGGTCATCAACCAGGCTACCAATGGGAGCGGAACGGACAAAGCGAGTGCGAAAACAAGCGAGACCAACGTCTTTGGTTGGCTCGTTTCCTCGCCATGCACGAGAGACAGCACCCACCCGGAGGAGAGCAGAAGAAAGAGAACAAACCAGCATAACTTCCACACAACCCATACTGGTAATTGAAAAACAATAACTCCTCCTGCTCCAAACGTCAGAAAAAGCAGACCAATAATTGCATACATAGAGACTGTGAGCCAGAGATGGGTTATTTTGTCTGTATCTTGCTTTTGCATCTCTGCATCCTCCTTTTCCTGGTGTTGTCTGAAGGCCGAACCAGTTTGCCTACCGGGTTCAGGTTGGATGATACGAGGCTGTGAAGCAAAAGAGAATGATACTGCGAAGCGGGGGAGATGGTATCAAGGTGCGTTGTTAAGAAATATTGCTTATATTCTCATATGTTGGCAAGCACTGCCGTGTCTTTACACAAACACCGTTTGTAGCATTGGAACAAAATGCTCATTCCGAGAAACCCCTGACCTAGGAAAAAATACCCTACAGAATAGAACAGTTTTCATGATACCACTTTTTTTGCCATTTTGGGTAAAGATTTTGATGAAGGCAGAAGTAGTTCTGGTGGTGTGTTTTTTTTGGTGGAACTGTATTCCCCGTCCCCTTGCTTTGCAAGCGATACGCGCCGTTTTGGAAAATATTCTGCCCCACCACCCCATCACGAGAAATTCCGGATAAACCACTACGACATGGTATACTGCTTGCAGAAGCCTGTTATCGCTGGTCGGGCAAAGAAGCCTGCCCAGAAAAATCAGCAGCATAACACCGGGCAACAAGCCTGCAGACTACATTATCCGTCCAAATGAAGAAAAAACGGTTGCACGATGAACAAGCGATCATCTGAAGAACTGCGGACTGAGAATGCCTACCTCCGCCAACGGGTAGCCCAACTGGAAGCAGAACGTTCTCGCTGGAGTCATACGGAACACGCACTTCATCAGAATGAGAACATCTATCGCTCGCTGATTGAAAACTCTTTGCAGGGCGTGCTTATCCTGCTGGATGGAAACTGTGTTTTTGCCAATCCTGCCTCTGCTGCCATCACAGGCTACACGATCCATGAATTGCTGACCATGTCAGAAAAGGAGGTAATGCTTCTTATCCATCCAGCCGACCGCAAACTACTGGCAGAACGCATGCAGAAGCGGCTCCGCGGCGAAGATGTTCCCAAGCAATATGAGTTTCGCATTCTGCGCAAAGACGGGCAGGAACGCTGGTTGGAATGCTTTACCACCCTCACTTCCTACCGCGACAAGACAGCTATTCAAACCACCTGTGTAGACATCACCGAACGCAAGCGAGCAGAGGAAGCCCTGCGTGAAAGCCAGGAATTATTACGAGCGATTATGGACAACTCCACCACTGCTATCTATGTCAAAGATCTGCAGGGCCGTTTTCTGCTGGCAAACAAACATCTTCTCTCCCTGCTCCATACCACCGAGGAGATGATTATAGGCAAAACGATTGATGACATCCTGCCCACTGAATACCACGATTATCTGAGTGCGAACGATTACCAGGTTGTTCAAACCGGCCAGGCCATCATGTTCGAAGAACAGGTTGTGTTTCCGGAGGGTTTGCGCATTGCGCTCTCCGTCAAATTTCCCCTCACCAATGCCAGTGGGGAAATCATTGCTATCGGTGCCATCTCCACCAACATTACTGAGCGCATTCATATGGAGCAAGCATTGCGCGAAAGCGAAATCAGACATCGGGCTCTGGTGTCTGCGATACCCGATTTAATGTTTTTGATGGATACAGCGGGCTATTTTCTGGATTATCATGGCGGAGACACGCGCTATCTGCTAGTTCCGCCTGAAACGTTTCTCGGTCGGCATATTCTGGAGGTGTTGCCAGAGGATATGGCAGCACAATCACTGCAATATATTCAACGGACTCTTGAGACTGAGGAGAACCTTGCCCTGGAGTATCAACTGCCAATGCCTGAAGGCATTCACTATTATGAAGCCCGTTTTGCTGCCTGTGGCGAAGACAAAGTTCTGGTTATTTGCCGCGATATAACCGACCGCAAGCAGATGGAAGAAGAACTCCATCGCGCCAGAGACATAGCCGAAGCAGCCACCCGTGCCAAGTCGGTATTTCTGGCAAATATGAGCCATGAAATACGCACCCCGCTGAATGCAATTATCGGCATGACCAGCCTGCTGCTCGATACGACACTGACCTATGAGCAACACGATTATGTGCAGACTATTCGCGTCAGCGGTGATGCCTTGCTTACGCTGATTAACGATATTCTCGACTTCTCCAAGATTGAAGCCGGCAAGCTGGAAATTGAATACCATCCCTTCAACCTGCGGGAATGTATTGAGGATGCACTGGACCTGCTGGCTCCCAAAGCTGTCGAGAAAGGGCTGAACCTGGCCTATACTATCGAAGAAACACTCCCAGAAACGCTGATTGGTGATAGTACTCGTGTGCGCCAGATTGTGGTCAATCTCTTGAGTAACGCCGTCAAGTTTACCAACCAGGGCGAAGTGGTGGTAACCATAGAAAAGGGAGAACGGACTCCTGAGCATGAGAATCATACACCCTCCATACCATCCTCTCTCATCAATTCTTCCCTTCCCCTTCATATAGCTGTGCGCGATACGGGCATCGGTATTTCG
The DNA here is from genome assembly GCA_964346425.1 of uncultured Chloroflexaceae bacterium. GTDB lineage: Bacteria > Chloroflexota > Chloroflexia > Chloroflexales > Chloroflexaceae > JAAUSY01. The sequence goes on from CAYFVX010000003.1 coordinate 15,915, forward strand.
GCCGAGCATCTGGAACGGCTCTTCCAATCCTTTATGCAGGCAGAAGCCTCAACCACGCGCAAATATGGCGGCACCGGCCTGGGGCTTGCCATCAGCAAGCGACTGGCTGAGGTGATGGGCGGTACGATTGATGTCGAAAGTCAAGAGGGGAAAGGCTCAACGTTTCATGTTTTCATCGTTGTGCAGCCGGAGCATGCAGAAAATCCTGCGTTTCTCAAGCCCACGCAACCATTGCTGGCAGGCAAACGGGTGCTGGTGGTGGAGCAATACGCGACCAACCGATCAATCCTCGAACGTCACTTGAGTTTTTGGGAAATGGTGCCGCAGACGACCGATTCGCTCACCGAGGCATCTGAATGGTTACAACAGGGCATACCGTTTGACTGCGCCATCCTGGATGGGCGTATGCCTGCGAGAGACTTTGCGCTGCTTGAACAGTATCTCGCCTCTATGAACGATCAGCCACGATTACCGATCATTATCTACACCACCGTTGGTCAACGGAACCAGTTGTCTGCTCTGCTGGAAGCGCATGTGGTCTCCTCCCTGATGTATCCTGTGCGGCCTGCCCTGTTATACACGACGTTACTGAACATTGTGCAGGGCGAACCGGTTGTCTCACCAAATGCAACGCAGTCGTATGTGCTTGACCATACAATGGCCTCGTGCCTGCCCTTGCGCATATTACTTGCCGAGGATAACATCATCAACCAGAAAGTAGCCCTGCATCTGCTGGGCAAACTTGGCTACCGTGCCGATATCGCTGCCAGTGGGCTGGAAGTGCTCGACATCCTCACCCGCAACCGCTATGATGTTATCTTGATGGATGTACAGATGCCGGGTATGGATGGTCTGGAAGCAACCCGTACCGTGCGTTCCCAATGGCCTGGGGGTGAACAACCCTGGATCATCGCCATGACCGCCCATGCAATGCAAGGTGACCGCGAACGTTGTCTGGCGGCTGGCATGAATGATTATCTGGGCAAACCAGTGCGGGTCGAAGAACTGGTTGAACGCCTGGGAAAAGCGGGCGAGGTGTCACGGGGTATGGTAAAAAATGACTATTCCGAACCCCCCCCCGCTGAAGCAAGCTCTAGCTCTTCTGCGATAGATGAAATCGTCTTTGCGCAATTCTGCATGCTCATGGAAGATATGGCGTTGAACCTGGTGGATATGTTCCTGGCTGACATGCCCGATGTGTTGCTGCAAATGCAGCAGGCAGTTGCCGATCAGAATACCTCCACACTGGCGCAGATTGCGCACACGCTAAAATCCAACAGCGCACAGTTTGGTGCGCTCAATCTCGCGCAGATGTTTCAAGAGCTGGAGTGCTATAGCCGATCTGAAAGCCTGGAAGAAGTGCCACATCTGCTGGCCCAGATCACCGAAGAATTTGAACGAGTCCGCCAGCAGTTATCCATATTGCGCGTTACTCAGTAGGGCTAAAGCCCCTCAATAGCTCTCACCTGTATTGTGTGCTGCTTGCGCACGGCAAAAAACGCACGTAGCCGCGTGCCACAGCTTTGGCGTGGGGAGCGTGCGGGAACCAGGTTCCCGCACGCACCCGCAGGTGCCCCCCGCTGAGCTCACATGTGGAGACTTTTTCGAGGACAAGAACCCCGTTGGGAATCGTAGCCGCG
>CAYFVX010000004.1:0-17387 GCA_964346425.1 uncultured Chloroflexaceae bacterium
CAAGGGAGCGCGAGGGAACTCCGTTCCCTCGCAACCCGATGATGGTGGGGTTTGTTGTTTTTTCGACGAAGTCGAAAAAACAACAAACCCCATTGGAAAGCTGTGGCACACGGCTGCGTGCGGTTTTGGCTGTGTGCAAGCAGCACACAAAACAGGTGACACCTGTTGGGGGGTTGCAACCCCTCGGTAGCACCACGAAACATCGTGGACGGGATGTTCCCGTGGGGTTGCGAGGGGACTTGTGTCCCCTCGCGCTCCCCTGGGGCAACTGCGTTGAGGATACTCCACGATATTCTGTGGTGCTACCCAACTACCACATGGATGTCCGCTTTTATGGCACCTGGGGTATCTGGAGATATCCCTGGTTGTTTTCCTCACTCAATTCAGGAATGGCCCCATTCGGATCCTGCTCCCCGGTATCCACGTCCTTGTTCCAGACATCCGCAAAGACATACAAATCTGTCGTGCCGGATGGGAATGTCCCGGTCCAGTTTGTATTTGCTGGAACAAAGAAGGGATCATTGGTTGTGGAGCGCAACTCGATACTCTCGCCAGCTCCTATACTGGTTTGCACATACCATGAAACACCATACTCCGAAAGCACGTCCCAGGGAGTATTGGGTGCGGTTGGCGGCTCCGACGGGTTCACATAGAAGTCTACCCAGAAGGGCGTATCAACCTCATACTGCCCCTCATTGGTCACCGTTACGACAATCTCCACCTGATCTGTTGCTGCATAGCTTTCCTGCGCCGGCTCAATGCGCAAGCTCGCAACCAGATCAAGACCTTGTTCTGTTGTGGTTCCTTTACTAATCAGTGGCAGGTAGGCGATAAAGCTCATGCTCTCATCATCCTGAATGCTCACCACTGTGTCTGGAATGTCGGTATTGTCAAAGAGCGGGTCTGCACTCTCGGCGGTATGCTCAATAGTACGAGTAATGACGCCATCATACACCGTATTATTGATGGCAGCCACAGGGACCTGGTTCGGCTGCGCCCAGTCTTCTGGTTCGACGCTAAATTTGTAGGTATCACTGACCGACTGGCTCAACCCCAGAGCAGTTGTGGCTGGCTGTGTTTCCGACAACACGACGCGTGAAGGATCAGTGGACTTCGCCGTAATCTTGACGGTATACGATGGGGCTGCGGTGAAGATAAGCTCATAGTACTTCGCTTCGCCTTCAATCACCGCAAGGTCAGACGGGGTGATAACAACAAAGCCAGCTCCATCATTGTCACGGATATTGACTTTGACCGGGTCGGGGTCAAACCGTGTTCCGTTGTAGGCCGGATCTTCACTATCAATGACATGCTTGATAGTGCTGCTATGATTGCCCTCGGTTTCTTCATCATCCACCACTGTCACCGACACCAGTTGTGTCGCTGGTAGGGTATTATCCGTCGGAGGCTCAAAGGTAAGGATGCCCGGCGAGACTTCCACCTGTTCATCAATCGTGAGGCTGATGGTCACGGTCCTGGTTGGAATGGTGGTCAGGGTAACGGAATAGCTCGCGGTTTCGCCACCTTCCGACATATTGAGCCTGGTTGGTTCAACGATGACGCCCGGTGCGTCATTGTCTTCAATCTCAGCCTTCACCTGGTCTACCCAGAAGAGTTTGGGTTGATAGTTTGCATCATTGCTCTGGGTAATGGCATGGGTAATGAAGCCATAATGGGTTTCTTCAAAGATCAGGTCGTCTACAGCTTCCACCGTCACCTGATAGCCGGTATTCCAGTTGGTCGTGTCGAATTGCATGATGGATTCGCCGCTCTCAAGTGAGACGGTCGTCTGGTTGTCGGCTGGTTGTACAGCCAGACCAACAGTGCCGGTTGGCATACTGGTGAGGGTAACAGAATAGCTCGCAGTAGAGCCACCCTCTGCCACTTCCACCAACGTCGGAACGATGCGGACGCCGGCACTGTCGTTGTCTTTGATCTCTACGTTCGCATTGTCAATGGCAAACATCTCATCCTTATAGAAAGGATCATCGCTAATGACATTGTGCCTGATGGTACCGCTATGCAAACCTTCAACGATATTATCATCTACGGCTGAAACGGTGACGCTGCGTTCGGTATCCCAGTCCTCGGTAGTGAATTTCAATGCCATTGGCGCAAGTTCAGTCTGCCCATCCGGGTTACTCATTCTGACGATAACGTCGGCGGTGGGCTTACTGTTGAGTTTTACCCCATAGGAAGCCGTATCACCATCTTCGGTTGCTTTGAAGTCATCGGGAACGACAATCGTCACGCCCGGCGCATCATTATCCTGAATTTGCGCCTCGACATCCGCGATGGCAAACATATCCGGCTGATAGTTTTCATCTGCGCTGGAGACCGCATGCGTCATTTTGCCGGTATGCAGACCTTCCGCAATATCGTCATCCACCGCATACACGGTTATCTCCTGCGCAATATCCCAGTTGGTGTTATCAAAGGTCTTGTCCGGTGGTTTGACGGTAAGTTGCTTGTTGGGCAACACCGTTACCACCACCTCGGCAGTCGGCTCGCTGTTCAGCTTGATGCTGTAGGTCGCCGTGTCGCCATCTTCCGATACCTTGACGCTGGTGGGGTCAATCGTCACGCCCGGTGCGTCGTTGTCTTCGATGGTAACTTCCACCGTGTCTATTGCGAACATATCTGGCTGATAGTTGGCATCGTCGCTGGCAACTGTATGCTTGATAGTGCCGCTATGCAAAGCTTCTGCAATCGCATCATCAATGGCCTGCACCTTGACCTTGCGGGCAACATTCCAGTTGGTCGCGTCGAAGGTGAGCGAGGGCGGAATGGTCTCCGTCTGCCCATCGTTTATCTGCATCGTCACGACGACCTCCGCGGCTGGCTCGCTGTTGAGTTTGACTTCGTATTCGCCAACCAGTCCATCTTCAGAGACACGCACCGTTGTGGGGTTGATGGTGATACCAGGAGCATCATTGTCCTGGATGGAAACATTCACCCCTTTGATGGCAAACATATCTGGTTGATAGTTGGTGTCATCGCTGGAGACGCTATGGCTTATCTTGCCGTTGTGTAAGCCTTCCGCAATGTCGTCATCTACTGCATAGACCGTGACCGTCTTCTTGACATCCCAGTTGGTGTTGTCGAACGTCAGGAAGGGTGGTTTGGTCGTCGTTTGCCCATCCTGGATATTGACCTGCACAGTGACTTCTGCCGTCGGTTCGCTGTTGAGGTTGACCTGATAGGTGGCGGTATTGCCATCCTCAGAGACCTCGACAGACGTCGGGTCAATCGTCACGCCAGGCGAGTCGTTATCCTGAATGGTCGCTTCCACATCGTCTATGACGAACATGTTGGGTTTGTATTGCGGGTCGAAACTGCTGACGGTATGCCTGAGCGTGCCCTTGTGGGTGCCTTCCGCAATATCGTCGTCTATCGCTTCGACGGTGACGATTTTATCCGCCTTCCACCACTCATCCGTACCATCCGGTGTCCAGATGAGTTTGGCTGGCACGGCTTTGGTCTGCCCGCCGGTACTAATCTGGACAATTACCTCTTCAGTGGGTTGACTGGTCAAGCGCACCTTGTAGGTGTCTTTGTTGCCATCCTCCGAAACGTTGATAGCCATTGGTACGACAGAGACACCGGCTTTATCATCATCGGTGATGTTGACCTGCACCTTGTCAATGACAAAGGCGTCCGTGTCATACCGCGGGTCGCTGCTTGTTGTCGAGTGATTGATCGTTTCCTGCACATCACCCGTGGCGATGAAATTGTCCAGAGCTTCAACGGTCACGATTTTCTTCGTGTCCCAGTTGGTTGCGTCAAAGGTGAGCGAGGGCGGAATAACCTTCGCCAGACCGCCGGTCTTGAAGTCGAAGTTGATAGTCACTTCGCCTTCCGGCGGCACGGTCAGGCTCACTTCGTATTCGGCCGTTGCGCCACCTTCCACCACATCCACGGTCGTTGGCGTGATGTTGACACCGGCCACTTCGTTGTCAATAACGGTCACTTCGACATCGTCTACCGCAAATTCGCGGGTGGCGTCATCGTAGTTGCCGTCATCGCTGCTGAGCGTGTGCTTGATGGTGCCAATGTGTTGTGCGGCTTCACCCGCGTCGTCGTCTATTGCCCGCACGGTCACCTCGCGCACCTTGTCCCAGTTGGTCGCGTCGAAGGTGATGGAGGGCGGGATGACTTTGACCTGTTCGTCCGGTGCAAACGTGACGGTGACTTCAGCCACCGGCTTGCTGGTCAGCACGATGTTGTAGGTATCTTCCGTTTCGCCTTCTTCGGAGACGGTGAGGGCCCCAGCATCGGTAATGCTGACACCAGCCGAGTCATCGTCCGTAATGGCAACTTCAACGTAGATGTCATCCAGGTTGTTGTACTCGTCCGGATTGGTGCAAGTGGCACAGGAAGTCTTGTGCGTGATGATGCTGCTGTGCAGACCTTCGGCGATTTTGTCATATTCGGAGTAAACACGGACGGTCTTTTCGGCTTTCCACCAGTTCGGGTCGGTGTCGTCCGGTGTCCAGGTCAGGGTTGGCGGCACTACCAGGCTCTGCCCGTCGGTTTCAATCGTGACTTCGACTTCACCGGTCGGGGTGTAGGAAAGCGTAACGCCATATTCCTCCCATGTGCCCGTCAACTCGTCGGGTACCGGTGGGTCCGATTGTTCGCCTTCGGTGACGGCAACTTCCAGTGGCTCGATTTCGACGCTCGGATAGTCGTTGTCTTCGACGTTGACTTCCAGTGTTTCCGGGAAGCCGCCATCGTTGTAGGCCGGGTCATCGCTGCTGAAGGAATGACGAATGATGCTGGTATGTTTCCATTCGATGTCGTCATCATCCACCGCTTCAATCTGCACCGTCTGCGGAGCTTTCCAGCCATCCCCATCCGCCTGGAAGGTCAGGGTCTTGGGAATAACTTTCGTCTGCCCATCAGTCGTCAGCGACACCACCACATCCGCAGTTGGTTTGAAGTTGATCGAAACGTTGTATTCGGTCGTGTTGCCCGCCTCAGAGACCTGCAACCCTTCCGTCGGGTTGAGAATGAGGCCCGCTTCTTTGATGTTGACATCAAGCGTCTGTTTGGGCACGTTGTTGTACGGGTCATCTGCCTCGGCTGCCTTCGCCGTATGGTCTATGGTGATGGCATGGTCGCCTTCCATCTTGCCATCATCCAGTGCCTCCACGGTAACAAAGCGGGCCGTGGGCGTGAGCTGCGCGGTGAAGGTGATGGTGCGCGGGCGGAAGACAACCTGGTCCGCCACGCTTGCCTTGAGCGAGACCACCACATCCGAGTTGGGGGTGGCAGCCAGGTTGACTTTGTATTTGACCTGTGCGCCACCTTCGGCCACGTTGATTGCTTCGGGTTCAATGATGATGTTGGGCGATTCGTCATCCGTGATAGAAACCACCATCGGGTCAATCGCAAACTGTCCAGCCGCATAACTGGGGTCTGCGCTCTCGGTCGTATGCGTGATGGTATCGGTCCGGTTGCCATCCGCAAGGTCATTGTCGAGTGCGGTAACGCGGATGAGTTTGTTGGTGGCGGTGTTCCAGTCGCTCGCCTGGAAGGTCCACGAGTCCGGGTTCACCTTGACCTGACCGTCCAGCGATTTGAAGTTGACCGTCACGTCTTCCAGTGGACGGCGGAGCAACCAGACTTTGTAGTCTTTGCCTACTCCACCCTCTTCCAGATCCATCGTGACGGGGGCAATGGCAACGCCAGCACTTTCGTCGTCGAACACCGTGACGTCAACGATAGGAATGGCGTCCGGGTTCAGGTCCGTGTATGCGCTGCTGGTGATAGCAATGGAGTGGGTGATGTTGCGCGTGTACTGTCCACCGGGTTGTTTGGTGTCATCATTGACCGGCAACACCTTGATGGTGCGGGCGGTCTTCCAGTCCTCACCATCAGCCGTAAAGGTCAATGCACGCTTGTTGACCGACAACTTGCTGTTGGGATGCACGATAACTACCACGTCACCTGCGGGTTGTTTGGTGAGTTTGACGCGGTAGGTCTCCGCCTCCTGTGCGTTCTCCACCATTATCAGTTCGGTCGGCTCTATGTAGACACCCTCGGTATCGTTGTCATAGATTTTGACTTCGACATCCGGGATGTTGACCCCGTCATAGTCGCCGCCACTGGTCACTTCGTGCTCGATGGTCACATAGTGGATATCCTCTTCAGCCGTATCATCCACCGCCTGCACGGTGACGCTCTTGGCTTTCTTCCAGTCGTCATCCGCAAGTTTGAAGGTCAGTGTGGCCGGCGTAATCGTAATCTGGCCGGTCGGGTCTGGCAAGAACTCTATGGTCACGTCGCGGTCCGGGTTGGTCGCCAGGCTGATGTTGTATTCAGCAGTTGTTTCGCCTTCTTCCTCAACCACGACGAGTGTTGGTTCAACCTGCACGTTGGGGACTTCGTTGTCGGCGATGGTGACCTCAATTTCGAGCGTCGTGTCAACCCCTTCTTTGTCATAGTCCGGGTCATCGCTGGTAACTTCGTGATTGACGTAGCCGAGGTGCGGGTTCTGTTCCAGCACCGCGTCATCAATCGCTTCGACGGTCACCACCGCTTCCGTGTCCCATGTGTCTGGCGTAAAGACCAGCGGTTCTTTCGGGAAGGTCTGCACCTGCTTGTCGGGGACAACCTTGACCGTGACGTCTGACGCTGGTTTCGTCGTCAGTGAAACGCGATACTCGGCACGTGTCGGTCCCTCTTCTGCAACACTGACAAAGCGGGTGCTGAGGTTGACGCCCGGACTGTCGTTGTCATTGATGGTTACTTCGACTTCGGGCAGTTCCAGACCATCAAACGGGCTATCGCCAGTGCCGCTGCTGGCGGTATGGCTGATGCGCCCGATGTGTTGCGGTTCTGGCACGGCGTCATCCACCGCCTGTACAGTGACCGTTTCTTGCAGCTTGTCAGGGGTCAGTTTGACTTCGGTCTTGTCCACTTTGACCTGGTTATCCGGGTCTATGACCACGGTCACCGTACTGCTGGGCACCTGGGTCAATTGAATAGTATAACGGGCATCCTGCGAGACAACGCCCTCCGTCGCCGAGAGTTCCAGCGGCGAGATACGTACAGGGGTGTCAATAACATTCACCAGCACACGGGTGGTCGTGATGACCTCGCCACCTGTATCATACTTGGGATCGCTGCTGCTCAGGATAAAGCGGACGTTGCGGATACTGTTGCCGCTGGCATCTGGCCCGGCTTCCACTTCTACGGGAATAGCCACATCGTAGTTATCCGGCGTGAACGTCACCGGTGAGATATCCAGCAACGGATCGTTCTCTGCATCGTTGTCAATGTCGAAACTTACCGTCACGTCATCGGATGGAGGTTGCGTCAGACTCAGGTTAAAGGTTTCTTCATTGCCACCGATGTAGACATCCAGTTCGGTCGGGTTGGCGGCAACGGTTGCGCTGTCGTTGTCGGTGATGTAGGCCAGGACATTGATGCTCTGGTCGAAATCGTCATCATCACTGGTCAACACATTGGTGAGGACGCTGGTATGGATGGGCACTTCGGCGAGGTCATCATCCTTCGCCTTGACCCTCACCTCCAATTCGGTCTCCCAACTGTCTGTCGTGAATGTGTATTCATCTTGCGAAACACTCTCTATTTGCGTGTCATCGTACTCAACTTTGAGCGTGACTGGTTTGTTCGGTTGGCTACGCAGTTTGATGGTATAGGAGTCGGTGGTGCCATTCTCGGTAATGTCTATGGTGGTGTCCGGATTTTTGCTGCCGTTGCTACCAGTAGTGGTTGCGCCGGTGAATTTGAAGCCGGCATCCACATTGGTCAGGTCAGTACCGTTGGGCATCACTTCTGCATCGGTGTTGCCTGAGTCCGGGTCGGCATCACTGTCTACCGTGTCATCATCACCCTGGTCTTTGTTATCGGTGATACGATAGATACCCGGGTCAAAGCGCACGTAGAAGGTGCCGTTGGCAATCTGCTGGAAGCTATATTCGCCATCCGCATTGGTGGTGGCGGTTTCTACCAGTCGGTCGCGGTCCAGGAAGACCTGATACAACTCAACGGTGATGCCTTCCAGCAATTCTTCGCCGCTATCGCGGAGACCGTCGCGGTCTGCATCCAGCCAGGCCAGGCCGCTGATGCTCGAATTGTAGAGCGAGCAGAGCGAGAACTCGGAGGTGTTGCCACGGTTGTCGGTTGCCGAAAGCGTCACGTATGGTTCGTCAGATTCGTTATCATCAGCATAATAGTCGGTGATGGGTTCGCCAAAGTCGAATTCAAAGGTTGCAGTTCCGCTGCCATTGGTGCGCACATCACGCGAGGTGCGCCAGGACTGCCCCTCGCCATAACCGTCATCTTCGCATGTTTCGTTGGTGAAGAATTCAACGCGATAGTTCGTATTGGGTTGTGCGTTGAGCACCCCTTCGACCTGCTCCCAGACGGGCTTGCCATTGCCGTCAATTTCAGATGGGTAGGAGGTGATGGATGGGAAGTTTTGCAGGTTGTTGGCCCCTTCATCATCATCACCGGCATCGTTGGGCGTATAGCCATCGTCAGCGAGGTCAATACCCAGGCCAGTATTACCAAAAATGTCGTTGCGGTAGCTGCGGTTGCGCGTGCCAGAGACAACCAGCAGACCATTTTCGTTATTGCCGCGCATCAGGTTGCGGCCCTGCTGGTCCCACCAGTAGTTGATGCGGTTGTTCTCGGAGTTGGCGGTAATGCGGATGCCATTTTCGCCGTTGTTGGTCAACCAGTTGCAGCGTACATTGTTATCACCTGATTCGCGTAGCTCGATGCCATCACCGCCAAAGTTGGTAATGTGCAAGCCACGGATGTTGGATTCGCCGGCCAGGACGCGCAGACCATCTACAGTATTGTCCGTGCCGGTGCCATCCAACATGATGCTCAAGTCGTGGTCTAACGGTGTATTGGCGCATACCTCCACATCTTCATCGCGTGGTTGGGTGGTTGCATCTATGGTGATGGGTTCTTCGATTTCTGGAAGCTGGCTGTCTATGGCAATAGTATAGGAGATAGCTCCTGAATCGAGGATTTCAAAGTTGATAGAATCCTTCGATTCGTAGTTGTTGGCTACTTCGATAGCTGCACGGAGACTACAGTTGTTTGCACTGGTAACACATTTATCATCTTGCGTCGTTGCTAGATCGGAGTCGGTGTCTACCATAAACAGCAACCCTTCAACCGAACCAATTTCACAACCATCTGCCCCCTCATCCGGGATAGAACCATCTTTGGGAAGGATGGGCCGTGGTTCATCACGCTGGTCCTGGTTGGTTTCAGGCTTGCCAGCCACGCTTGGGGGGATATCAGCCTTCGTATTACAATTGCCAGTATTGATACCCACACTGTTGGCTCGCAGCATGTGGGTACGAGTCCTGCCGCCGTTATCGGCCAGTGGCCCAAGTTGACGTTTATGGGGAGCGGTGAGCTTTTTGTCTTTTGTCCCACCATTCAACGTACAGGTATCTCCCACCAGATTGTAGCCCCCTGATTCGAATGAGCCACTACAATTGTTATCGGTTTCGATATCATTGTCATTGTTCAATTCTGGCGGGTTTTCCAGCAGAACCGCGCTGAAAAGCTCAGTCGTGCCAGCAACCTGATGGAAACCAGCCGTGGCACCGGCCGTGGCTTCATTGTGAGCAACAGTTGAGTTGTTGAGATAGACCGTCCCGCTCTGCTGATAGAAGCCGCCGCCTTGCGTGGTTTTGTTGGTATCGTCGGCCGGGTCAACGCCATTACTGCTGACGGTGCTGGTGTTGAGGGTAACGGTTCCGCCATCAATGAAGAAGCCACCGCCGTTGGTTGCGGCGTAGTTCTGGCGGACGGTGGTTTTGTCAAAGTCCACGGTTACGCCACTCAGCCAGAGTCCACCACCATTCGCGGAGGCGGTGTTGTAGCGGATGGAGGTGTAGGTGATGCTGGAGTCATCGCCACCTGTCTTGTGGACACCACCACCGTTGGCGGCTGCGTTACGGTAGACGTTGGCGTTGGCAATGGAAAGGTTGCCGGCACCGCTCATAAAGAGACCGCCGCCATTCCCCGTAGCGGTATTGTCGCCAATATCGCCGCCATTTTCCATCAGCAGGTCATCGCCGCTGCTGTGGTAGACCCCACCCCCGTCGCCGCCACCCCCGTCGCCGCCAGCCGTGTTGCCGATAATGTCTGTTTCCCAGCGAGAGAGCGTCAGCAGGCCACCGGTATTGTAGATACCACCGCCATTGCCGTCTGCTGTGTTTTCGCGGGCATCGCTCTGGTTCAGGGAGAGTTCGCCACCGGCATTGTGGATGCCGCCACCGTTGCCCGTCACTTTATTTTCATTGACGGAGCTGTTGGCGAGTTCGACATTGCCACCTGCGTTGTAGAGACCGCCACCATGCTGGGTAGTGGTCGTGTCGCTATCGCTATCATAGCCATTGTTGCGCACATTGCTATCGGTGATGGTGAGCAGTTCACTGCCCTCATCGTAGATACCGCCACCATCGCCATTGGCGGCCGTGCGATTGCCGTCTATGGTGCTATCGTTGATGCTGAGCGCACCACCGCGGTTGGCGATACCGCCACCATCGCTCCCATCTGCAGTCGTCTGGTTGCTGTTGATGTTGCTATTTGAGATAGTGATGGCATCGCCATTGTGGTCAATACCACCGCCGCTGCTGCCGGCGGTGTTTTCGTTGATGTCGCTACGCGTCATGGCAACTTCGCCACTGCCCACGTAGATACCACCGCCGGCTCCGCTGGTTGCGGTGTTGCCACTGATTTCCGTGCGGCGGTTGTAGTCCGGATCGGGGTGGTCGTAGTCTATGCGGATACGGTTGAGAGATAGGATAGTTCCATCGTGATAGATACCACCACCATTGTTGGACGCGGTATTGTTCTGCACGACGGTGCCGGTCAGTGTCAATGCCGTGGTGCTATAGATGGCCCCACCATTGCCCTGGCTGGCAGCATCGTCGCCATCGGTGGGGGCTTCGCCATCGCTCAGCGTCAGGTTGAAGAGCCGCAGGTCGCCATCGCCAACCACGTTGAAGATACGGAAGGCATCAGTACCGGTGCGGTTGAGTGTTGCCGCGTTATCGTCTACGGTTTTGATGGTGATGGGGGTAATGATGTCGGGCAGACCGGCACTGCCATGCGATGATGGTTGCCCGGCAGTATAGCCATCTGGTAGTTCTGGACCGTCATCACCACCAGGGTAGTTGGCAGCAGGGTATTGATAGACTTCCGCCAGTTTATAGTCACAACTGGCTTCAACAAAGATAGTGTCACGGGCAGTATCATCATTGGCGACTTCAATCGCGGTGATAAGTTCGCTGGTGGTACACGGATATTCCAACTCAATCACCACAGTCGCTTCGTTGGACTGCCAGCCACGGTCATCTTGCACCACATACTCGAAGCTATCATCGCCCGTTGCTGAAGCGTTGAATGGCGTGTAGGTAACGGTCTGGTCGGCATTAACGGTAATGCTACCATGGTCCAGGTCTATCGGACCTTTTGTCAGTTCGGTGGGACCAACCAGCCAGGTCGAAGCTATCTGGCGGTTGCTATCGGGGTGGTAGTCCTGCCCATCCGGGTTGTTGATGACATCAATCTCAACGGATGCACCGGAGGTGGTAGCTGCCGAGTCATCTACGGCAACGGGCAGCACAACTTCAAACGCACCGATGTCACAGTTGTCGCCACCGCTGGCTGGCAGGATGGAACTTTCATTCTGGGGACGGGAGTAGCCACGCTGGTCAGTCGTGTTGCCATCGCAGGAACCTTTGTCTACGGCGGGACTGTCGCTCAGCAGTTCATGCACCCAGGGGACGCCGCCTTCCTCGGTGCTGCTCTGCGTGAGAGAGCCAATATTTATTGTGGCGTCGTCGCTCCCAAATGTATCCGTGTCCTGCTCGTTGCTGATAGTTGCACGATAGTCTCCCACCAGATTGTAGCCGCTGGATTGAATAGGACTACCTGATCCGTAAAGGTTCAGACCATCATTCGCTGTGTTTGCGCTGTTGCCAGCAACCAGTGTATTGGAGAGTATCGTCGTACCCTGACCAGGGGCATACACATCTGGATCATCATCGCCAGTATAGGCAATAATACCACCACCCTGGTTGCTGGCTTCATTGTTGGCAATCGTGACACTTTGCAGGGTCAGGCCGGCCGAGGTCGCAATACCACCGCCATCGTCTGCGCTGTTGGAGCTGATGGTGACGTTCTGCATGCGGGTGGTGCTCTGTTGCACAAAAGCCCCACCGCCGATACCAGCCGTGTTACTGATGATGGCAGAACCGGTCACTCTGGCACTGGGGTTGCCATGCAAAAAGACCCCGCCACCACCGTTGACGGCGGTGTTGCCGTTGAAAATGGAACCTTCGATAACGACCGGGCCATTGGCGGCGATCCCGCCACCATTGCCGCGTTTGGGGTTGTCGCCCAGCCCATTAGCGGTGGCTTCATTGGAGCGCAAAGTCGATCCTTTGAGCGAGAGGAACTCCTCGCTACGAATGCCACCACCATTGTTTGCGCTGTTGCCGCGGATAGTGCTGTCGTTGACGTTCAGGGTGCCGCTGTTGTAGACACCACCACCATCGCCAGAAGTGGTACTGCTGAGGATAGAGGTATTGTTCAGGGTGAGCGTGCCGGCATTGTGAATAGCCCCACCATTTGTGGAAGTTTTGCCATCACGGATGGTGACGTAGGAGATGGAGACGTTGGCTCCATCCTCAATTTCAAATGCGCGGGTAACATTGTCGCTGCTGATAATGATTTCGCCATCCTCCTGGAGGCCAGCGATGGTCAGGTTTTTGGTGATAACAATCTGTTCGGTCAGAACGATTGTTTGATCAAGCAGGTTGCTATTAAAGGTAATAGTATCGTTCGGGTTGGCAAGACCGACAGCCTCACGGAGCGAACCAGGCCCGCTGTTGGCGGTTGATGTTACGGTCAATGAGTCTGCCAGGGCAATGGACGCCGAGAGCACAAATAGGGCGGCGGCGACCATCAACCCGAAGGTAGCCAGGATACTTTTTCCAAAAGAGATGTTGCGTTCGGTTGCCTGCTTGCGTGTAGATTTTACATCGTACATTGTGACCTCCTCCTGGTGACGAAATCTGCGAATTATCTGGCTGAGCCAATCAATTTGGAAGAAAAATTGGCTGCATGCTGCAGCCGTGAAGATAACACGTTGGATGACAGGTGACGATGGTCTGGTGAGTGTTATGTAGGGTGACGAAATACGCTTGATTTGTGGAAATCAAGCTCAGATACAATACACGACGTCGCTGTATCTTTCGTCTGGGCATAACAAATGGCACTATACTTAGACTACGATTATGTGTAGCGAACACACACACTACGAAACAGTTTACTATACTTCTGGCGGAAAGACAACAAAAAGTATCCATGACTTTTGTCCTATTTCGTGGTCTTCTTGCGAGGAAATATCGTACTATATGGCATAGTATTTGATACAAAATACGGTGAATACATAGGGAGAATAACCGCAAAGACGCAAAGGACGCAAAGGTCCGGGCAAAGCGGGTTGCGACGTGAGCAAGCAGCCACATATTTGCACAAAAATAAGGGAACTTCATAACAAGGGGCGGGCATTGCAATGCAATGCCCGCCCCTTGCTGTCAGGCCACGACAAGCGAATGCTGTCGCGTTCTAGCGAATATGGATGATGCCCCAGGCAAGGTAGCCACTCTTGCCACCTTCGACCCAGTGACCCAACCCGATGATCATGCGGTCAATGTACTCTTTTGAGATCGTATTGACCAGTTCATCGTAGCGGCTCTGTAGTTCCTGGCGCACCCGCCCGTAGTGGGCAGGCAGGTTCTCGGTCAGGTCTTCAAACTGAAACTCCTGAAAACCAAGTTCCTTTGCCACCTGACGGTAGAAGGCAACGGAGCCGAGGGTATCGAGATGGATACGGTCCAGGATAGGCTGCAAAACGCCTTCCGGACAATCATCACTTTGCATCGGGTCGGTGAAAACAATCTCACCGCCGGGCTTCAGCACGCGGCGTGCTTCTTCTATAACCAGACGGCGGTTGCCGCTATGCAGCAACGAATCCTGTGACCATACAATATCAAAGGAATTATCCGGATAGGGAACTTCCTCAAAGCTACCGTCTACCACTTCAATCAGGTGGGCCAGATTGCGCTCCTGGTTGAGGCGGCGGTTGCGCTCATTCTGTGCTTCGCTGAGGTTGAGGCAGGCAACGTGGCAGCCATAGGTGCTGGCAAGGTAGCGACCGGCTCCACCATAACCAGCCCCGAAATCAATCACTTTTTTGTCGGTGTTGATATTTTTGATGCTGGCAGCCATCCGTTCAACAGTACGCATGCTGGCATCAAAGATAGGCTCATCCGGGGTTTTGTACAGACCTATGTGTATATCTTCGCCGCCCCAGACCGTTGCATAAAAGCGGTCGGCATCGGAGCTATTGTAGTAGGTCTGTGCGGTTTTGACGACATCAGAATATTGGTTACTCATTACGCAACATCACTCTCTGGCTTATACTTTTTGTCTGCGACATGGATGAAGAAATCCGGCTCTGCTTCATGGTAGGTTGCCTTGAAATCACCATAGGTTTTGACGCCCTGGAAGCCAACTTCTTTCATCAACCGCTGGACGTACCGCTTGCGGATCGGATACATGTTCAATGTGTAGGTGGCTCCATCGGAGAAGTCGTAGCGGAAGCGGGCCAATCCACTGTCTACATATTCAGGATAGGCTTTGACGTCGTCGCCACAGTAGTAGTAGGTGTGGGTTGGCTCTTTGTCGTGGTCCAGAATAGCGTCGTAGTTGCGCTGGTCAAGAACGAGGATACCATCTGGGCCTAACGCAGAGTAGAACTCGGCCAGGGCGCGACGGCGGTCATGCTCTGAGAAGAGATGGGTAAAAGAATTCCCCAGGCAGACGATAGCATCATACTGCCCATGCACATCGCGGTTCAGCCAGCGCCAGTCGCCATGGATAGCCCGCAAAATATACCCTTCATGCGTAGCATTCTCAAATGCTTTTGCCAACATATTTTTGCTACCGTCAAGACTACGGACCTCAAAGCCGGCCTTGAGCAACTGGACAGAGTGAAAGCCGGTACCGGTGGCAACATCCAGCACACGCTTTACCCCATGCTCTTTCAAGAGGCGAATAAAGAAATCGCCTTCGCTTTTAGCACGCATTTCCCAGTTAATCAAGGAGTCCCATTTCTCAACAAAGGTTGGGATATATTCTTTTGTATAATGGTCAGTTTTGCGAACTTTGAGTGGGTCTGAACCGTAAACCTGGACATCTTGTTGTTGTGTACTCATTGTCTTTTTTCCTCCTGAATACTTATGGTTTGAAAATGGTGGTGAAGTTCTGGGGTACCAAAACCTCGCCGTGACGTTTTGCACGTGCAAAACCCCAACAAACAGACGTTGAACATCTGCCAATCAGCACTGTGCTGGACACGGGGACATATCCATTGATCACTCAATGCCCGGTGCAAGACACACAAAAATGCTTACGCCATGTGTCTGCATTGAGACCATCATGGACATAGGAAGCAACTGTTTGGGATTGTTTATCTCCTCACCTACCTCCTGTCATTATGCCATCAACAGCCTGTTCCAAGCACAGAACCTGTTGGTTCCCCTCTCCCTCGTTGGCTACCAGGCGAGAAACACAGGTTGAGAAAAACCACAAACCGTCGTATCTTCTCAATAATACGGGGGAAATCCGCCACATGGACGTACTGGCACCATAGCCACACCACATGACCCGTCTCTGGGGGTTACTCCGGATTATTGAGAAATTACGTCTTACTCACTATACACGCACTTCGAGAAAATTGCAAGTCACTATACACACAACAATCCATACACAAGAGTGAATACATGTTGACATGTATAAGTTGATACGTACAAGTTAATACGTACAAGCCCGCACATAGGCTCAAGGACAATACGCACCACTTCATACCAAATACGTTTGAATAGTGAGAGAAACCGCCAAGACGCCAAGAACGCCAAGATTCGGGCAGTGAGATGGGAAAAACCTGTTCTCTCTATACCCTCCCCGTTTCTCCGAGGTAGAAGGATACCGTAGCAGCGGCCTGGAGCGGCTGTAGTCACGATTCATGTGACGTCTCTCTCGGACAAAAAATCTAGCTTGGAGCCACCGTTGCTACGATCCCCAACGGAGTTCTTGCAGGGGCGTTCAGTTCGCCTTCTGAAAACAGGCGAAAGAATACCAGACCTGCTTTAGCGTTGCATGAAATTTCTATGGAATTTTTGTTAAGACATGGAAAATAAAGAGGAGACAAGCTCAAAGAAGAACGAACTATTGAGCGACAGGCTCAATTTGAGAGTTCAAGAAACATGCGGAGAAGCTCCCTTGCGACTCCATGCGTTTTTGCGTAGAGCAACCCGGTATTATTATGGCACGACCAGATTCAACTGGTTGTTCGTGTTTGTTCTTCTTAGCAAGCGCAATGGTTCTTCCTATCGCGCACAATTCGCTACGGGTATGAGTAATAATGCTCCGGCGTCAAAGACGCCATTTGCGGCAAGTAACTGTCGTTCCAACGCCAACGGTGGACTGTATTTCAAAGTCATCCATCAATCGCTTTGCTCCGGGCAAGCCCATCCCCATACCACGAGACGTTGTATAGCCATCTTGCATCACCTGGTCAACATCACTTATTCCCGGGCCTTTATCCTTAAACTCAATCTCGATACCTTTGCGACCACTGCGTTCAACCTCACGGGTTGTCACCTGACCTGACTCAGCGTAGAGAAAAATATTGCGTGCCAGTTCACTAACGGCCGTTGCAATACGCGCCTGGTCAATCGGACCAAAACCAAGACTTTTGGCAATATCGCGGGCAGCAGAACGAGCAGTCACGATATCGAGATCGCTCTGAATAGGGATGACACTACTCTTCTGCTGTAGCATCATTCTGTTCCTCCTCAGACTGGCTCTGCATTTGCATGAGTGCCAACCCCTTCTCAAGATTCAGAGCGGTCAGGACACTGGGAAGTTCCATCCCAAGCTCGACTAACGTGATAGCCACCGCAGGCTGGAGGCCAGTCAGGACAACACGGGTTCCCATTAAGCCAGCCATCGCTGCAATATCAGCGATCATGCGACCAATAAAGCTATCAACAATATCAACTGCAGTCAGGTCTATGATAACTCCACGTGCTTTTGTGGAATGGATTTTTTCCAGCAAATCATCTTTAAACTGGATAGCAGTCGTATCGTGCAGGGCCGTTTGAATGGATGCAATGAGGACATCTCCAATCTTCAAAATAGGGATACGTATACCGTCCAAACTATTTACTCCTTTCAGTCACCGATTTGTAAAGATAGTTCACTGTCCTGTTGTCTTTGCCGTAAGTTCCTGGGAAGTTTTTCAAACT
>CAYFVX010000005.1:0-16722 GCA_964346425.1 uncultured Chloroflexaceae bacterium
TGGCATATCCGTTTCTACCGGCGGTTGAACGGGGGTATCTACGGTAAATGCCTGGTGTGCTTTGAACTTCTGAATATCCGAAAAAAGGTCGTGCAACGACCAGCTTGTGTGTTGCATCAAGCGGTTGATAGACGCCAGACTGGGAATATCCAGAGCTTTGATGTGGTCAACCAATTGCAGAAAGACCTGCCGACAAACATCCGCATCTTGAAAGGCACGATGCGCTTCAGGATAGGGAATACCAAGATGTTCTGCCAGCGTGACGAGCTTGTAGGTGGAAACGTGAGGTAACAGCAACGTTGCGAGGTCAAAGGTATCATAAAACGTCTGTGGAATATACAACCCCTGCGCTTCCAGCATATCCATATCGCGCCCCACAGAATGCCCAACGATTGGATAATTGCCAATAAAGGTTTCCAGTTGGGGCGCGATGTCCTCAAAGCTCGGCGCAGTGGACAAATCCTCTTCAGTGATACCGGTGATGCGGGTAATTTTGAGAGGGAGCGAGTGACGGGGTTTGATGAGCGAATTGAAGGTATCCAGAACAGTATCACCCTGAAACTTGACCGCACCCACTTCAATAATTTCGTCCTCACCCACTTCCAGACCAGTCATTTCCAGGTCCAGGGCTACATAAATGTGCTCCTCCATAAGACAAATCTCTCTGTATCTAGTATGTTTTAATTTCCATCAATTTCTAGCAGTGCAGGAGCTTACAATCGTGCTGCCCCCCCTGCACCACCAGCGATTTGGAGTGGGGTTTGTATTTTTTACGGCTACGCCGCACAAACACACAAACCCCACCAGAATGGACTGGCACGCACCTGCGTGCATTTCCTGCCCGTTTGCAAGCGGAGCTTGCAGCAGGGTGAACCCCGTTGAGGAGGGCAACCTTCAACAGGTGTCACCTGTTTGGTGTGCTGCTTGCGCATGGCAAACAACGCACGCAACCGCGTGCCACAGCTTTGCCGTGGGGTGTGTGGTTTTTTCCACGTCGTCGAAAAAACCACACACCCCACCAGAATGAAGAGTGTGAGGGAACCAGGTTCCCTCACGCACCCGCAGGGAACCCCCACTGAGGGAGGACAACCCCTGACCCATTGAGACCGGCAAACCCTCAAGCATTGCTAACGGCTTCTGTGAAGCGACGCATCCCTTCCAGAATAGTCTCCTTGCTCTGTGCATAGGAGAGACGCATATAGCCCGGTGCGCCAAACGCTTCGCCAAAGACCACCCCAATGTGCGCTTTGTCCAGCAGATAGTTGGAAAGTTCTTCACTCGTCGTACAAGTCGTCCCATCCCGCAACGGACGGTTCAACAACCTGCTAACATTGGGAAACACATAGAAAGCCCCATCAGGTACCATACAGGTGACGCCCGGAATGCTGGTCAGTGCATCAACAATAACATCCCGTCGCTCGCGGAACGCCTGCACCATCCCGGCCACTGTCTGCGACAATTCCTCAGAAGGGGTATAGGCAGCCAGGGCTGCATGCTGCGTGATTGAGGTCGGGTGGGTTGTCGAGTGGCTCTGAATAGACTTGATAGCTTTGACAACTGCCTCCGGGCCAGCAATATAGCCAAGCCGCCAACCAGTCATCGCAAACGTTTTGGAAACCCCATTGATCACCAGCGTTCGTTCGGCAAAATCGGGGGCTACGCGGAGCCAACGAGCATACTCAACGTAGCAAATCTCATCATAAATTTCGTCACTTACGACCATCGCTTCCGTATCGCGCAGAACATCCGCCAATGCTCGCAACTCATCTGCGGTATAGACAGAACCGGTGGGATTGGAAGGAGAGTTCAGAATAATCGCACGTGTGCGTGGCGTGACATGAGCAGCCAGTTGTTCAGCGGTTATCTTGAAACCGGTGCTCTCATCAGCAAGAATAACGACCGGAGTGGCTCCTGCCAGGTTGACTTGCTCAATATAGCTGACCCAGTAGGGAGCCGGAATAATAACCTCGTCACCAGGATCGCAGATTGCCTGGAAAGCGAGGAAGAGACCTTCTTTCGCACCAGTGGTGGTGGTAATCTGGTTGGCGGTATAGGAAAGGCCGGTATCTTGCTCAACCTGCTGCGCAACAGCACTGCGCAATTCCGGCATACCGCCAGCCGGCGTATAGCGCGTGTGGTTCTGCTCAATGGCCTTCATACCGGCAGCTTTGATGGGTTCAGGAGTGGAAAAATCCGGCTCACCCTGACCAAATGATATGACCTGGATACCCTCAGCACGAAGCTGTCCCATACGACCAATCAGCCCGATGGTTGCTGACGGGGTAAGTTTCGCCAGTCGCTTACTCAGGCGTAGTGTGTTACTCATAGAGTTTCTTTCCCTTTTGTTGTAACTCAGAACTTTCTGAAACGATAATAGATTGACCTCTCGCAGGATGTTTCATTGGGATAACATTGTACATCCTGCGAGAGGAGAGCGCAACATTCCCCACCAGCGGTTGCACTCAGGTGCTTCTCTTTGCGGTCTCAAAGTGTTGAACAACACCCCTTCCATACGGTTTCATGGAAGCAGGATTATGAGAATATTTTAGGTATTTCTTCTGGAGGCATCCATGAAAAAGAACATGACGCAATTACTTGGACCGGTACTTCTCCTGCTCACCATTGCCGGGGTTGTCACACTTGGCAGTTTGACGTTGCTTGGTAAAAAAACAAGCATGGTTTTCAGCCAGATTAACAAGGGGTTGACTATTGACGATCCCGTGCATCCAGCTCTTTCAAGACCACATCCCAAACCAGACATTGGCATGCATTCCGAACCTTCGACCCGCGATTTCGACGACTCATCAGACGAAGGCGACGAGCATGCCATTCCCCACCCGCAGGGACAACCGGCCGCACCGAAAGCCGGTGAACGTGATGACAATGAAGACTTTGCAGCCTATCTGGACTATGTGCAAAACTATAACGGTCCGTCGGCTCTACCGATTGATATCCGTGACCGCACCATTATTCAGGTGATGAACCAGGACCAGCAACCGTTGCAAGATGCAACGGTGTCTTTCTATGAAAGTTCTCAGCTTTCTTTAGGGACAGCTCGCACCTACGCTGGCGGCAAGACCCTTTTTCATCCCTATGCCAGGGGCGCATCCGCACAAACAAACACGTTTCGGATGGTGGTGAGGTATGAGCAGCAAGAAAAAGAGATGCTCTTCCGCCGAGGCGAGGAAACCGTCCAGGTCGTGCTTGAAGATGCCAGAGTGCCTGAGCAATTCAATCTCGATATTCTCTTCTTGCTGGATACGACGGGCAGTATGGATGATGAACTGGCACGTTTGCAGCAAACCATAGACAGCATTGCGCAACGAATTGACACATTCACCCCACGTCCATCCATTCGTTTTGGGCTGGTTGCCTATCGAGATGAGGCAGAGGAATACATGACGCGCAAGCACGAATTTACCTCCGATGTAGAAACGTTCCGCACGTTGCTCAATAGCCTTTCGGCTGAAGGTGGCGGCGATGTCCCGGAAGCTCTCAATGAAGGGTTGCACGAATCAGTGCAACAGATGGAATGGCGCGAATCGGCCATTCGGCTCATCTTTCTAGTCTCAGATGCGGGGCCACATATTGGAGAATCCGAGCAGTATGATTACCGCACCGAGATCCAGCAGGCGGTTTCACAGGGTATCAAGGTGTATCCAATAGCAGCAAGTGGCACAGATGAGTTTGCCGAATATGTCTTTCGCCAGCTTGCCCAGCAGACCCTGGCCCGATTTATCTTCCTCACCTACCAGGCCGGGCAAGAGAGCGGTATTCCAGGTGAAAGTACGACCCTGCAGTCTGGTGATGCACCATATGTTGTGGACCGGTTGGATGATCTTATCGTGCAGGTTGTTCAGCAAGAATTGGCACTTGCCAGTGGGAAGAGTTGAGGAGGTCCTGGTCGTTTCGGTGGAGCCGAAACCACCAGAAAGCCACAGAGCTACGCCCTTCAAGGGGGGGCAACCCTCAATGGGGTTCACTTGCAGGAGTGTGCGGGAACCTGGTTCCCGCACACTCCCCATTCTGGTGGGGTGTATTGTTTTTTCGACTTCGTCGAAAAAACAATACACCCCACTCCAAAGCTGTGGCACGCAGTTGCGTGCGTTCTTTACCGTGCGTAAGCAGCACACCATACAGGTGATACCTGTTGAGGGGGGCAACCCTCAATGGTGACACCCCGCTAAGAAGCAACCACCCTGATGAAAATCAGCACAATTGTTGTTTTGCGGCAAAGCCGCAAAACAACAACCACAATTGCAGCAGGCATGCGCAAAGAGCTTGCATGCTCTTGTTTGTGATCTCATGGGTTATGTGCGGAAAATGGCAGCAATGCGCCCAAACTGAAGGCGTGTTTCATCGGTAATGGGAGTAGGCGTATTCGGTTCAATGCGTTGACCATCCACCCGTGTATGATTGGTACTATCCAGATCGGTCACCGTCCACTGATCGCTCGTATGATTAATTCGCGCATGCTGGCGGCTCACCCCACCAGCCTCTCCACCAAAAGATGTCAGATCAATTTCGGGGAAAATCTGACTCACCGGATCCTCACGTCCGATGATAAACTCTGTTCTATCCTGCGATAGCGGAAACTCATGCTTGCCATCAAAAAGCTCAAGACGGGGACCGGAGCTTTTCTTTGTGCTGGCAGAAGCAACAGCAGGTTCAGCAAGCGGCTTCCCTTCTTTGACCGCAGCCAGTTGTTTTTCTGCATGCTCGAGCGCAGACTGGGCCTCTTTCAACCCTTCTTGCAAAAAGGACGGCGCAGCACCCGCCGGGTAATTGCTTTTCATTTGCTCAAACTGGGCTATGGTTCCCTTGTGAACACTAATCAGTTGCTCCAATCGGGCAATTTCGGCGGAATCTGTCTCCGATACCTCAACAGATGGGTAGAGATGTTTTTCTGCTTCTTGCAATGCCTTTCTTGCTTCGGCCAACCCCTGAGACAGATAGGCAGGCGCACTCCCTTCGGGGTAGGTTTGAATCATCCCCTCCAGTTGCGTGATAGTTGCCTGGTGACGAGCTATCTCTTGCTGTAAAGCCTCCTTATCCGCCGCGGAACCAACCTCAGAGGTCATAACGTCTACCGTCGTTTTTGTTGTTGTGGCACTTTCAGCAGGTTTTTCCTCTGCTTCAGAAGGAGGAGAAACAGAAAGCGTTTCTTCTGTGGCTGCTTCCACCTCAGCGGGCGAAGGCTCTCCCAACGTTTCCTGCGTAGATGGTTCTGCCGTGATAGTTTCCATATCAGCCGCTTCGCTTCCAGCAGGAGAGGGAAATGCCTGTGCCGTTACCGTTTCCGTGTCGCCTTCGCCCGGATCCGAAGCTTCTGTTGCACCGGGTTCTGCGACCATCGTTTCTGTGTCTGGCTGAACAGATTGTGGTACCATCTGCGTCGGTGCTTCTGGAGAGCTCTCGCCTTCAGGAGCACTGATATCACGCAGATCATACCCGCAACTATCACAAAACGCCTGCCCAGGAAGTGCCGGTGCTCCACAGTTAGGACACGTAATGGATTGCACCGCGGCTGGTTGTTCTACCGCAGTTGCTTCGGCAGCAGCACTTGTCGGGTCCAGTCGCGCTCCACACTGATCGCAGAACCGATTCGCCGGGTCATTCTGCGCCCCACAAATATGGCAAACAATCATAAGATTCTATCCTCCTTAACGTTATACACAAGGATGATGGATGAAGGCTGATAAGGCATATACTTACCACTTTCATCCGTCTCCTGAAATTGCCTCAATCCTCAAGCTTCTGGGTCAGACGTCGTGTTGCATACCGCAACTCTTTTTGCGCCTCAGCACTGATACCACTCCCTTGCTCAAGCTGGTCTGCTTGTTGCTGGGCTTTTTCTGCCAGGTCGAGTTCGCCAAGATCAAGCAAGCGGGTTGCCGCAGCTCGCAACTTCTGGGTTGCCCCCCCCACATTGCCTGTTTCAGCTTCTTCCAGGGCGCGTGTTTGCAATTTGAAGGCTGTGACTTTTTCAACGAGATTCATCACTCGAGGATCATACACCGCCTGAGTCTCATCGGCAACAAAGTCCAGCAAAATATCCTGTTTGATAACCTCTTCTGTTTGCGAACCAACCGTTACATAATGCAATTCTGCCTGGGCTATGCGAAATGCCCCCGTCGCACGAGTTGGCACCATTAAATCAAAGATAATACTACAGCCACTCCCATACGACAAATCACCCATTTTCACTGAAGCTTCGCTCTCGCCAATTGGTTGGTAGCCAAGATTGGCAATAGTCGGGATAGCACGATAGACCGTCCGGGGAGATACATCGCGTACCATTCGTAGCAAAAGACGAACATCACGCACCGCAGTCCCCTGGGCAGTTTGCACAGTACGCTGGAAAAACTGTTCTATCTTCTCCGGGTCGGCAATATAATCTGAGGCCCCATTGCTCAGGTCAGCAAGATCATCAAGGAGTTTTTCATTCCATTCAGCACCCAACCCTAACGCCGTAATCTGCACTTCCTCTTGTCCCAAACTTTCAGCCAGCGAACGGCACGTATCTTCGTCTCCCCAGGTCTGACCATCAGTGAGCAGAAGCATGCGGGATAACCGGTCCTGGTTCATATTTTTGCGCAGTTCTTGCTGCCCCGCCTGCATACCAAGCGACATGGCTGTCCCACCACATTCTTCTATGGTATCAACCTCAGCAAGCAGTGCATCTTTATCTGTTGCGAATGTAGCAGGCAGGACAACCTGAACGGTATCATCAAAAAGGATCAGTGACACGATATCCTGAGGAGTAAGACGTTCAATAACACGTCTGGTTGCATGTTTCAGAGCCGCCAGTTTTTCCCCCTTCATTGAGCCGGAGCGATCAAGCACCAGGCAAAAATTCAGCGGAATCGGAGTCTCTGGCGGGGCAGCGGGTTGGGCTTCCACAAAAAGATAGTTTACCTGTGGGCTATTTTTGATTGGGAGCGGGCTACGTCCCCAGGACCAGTTGAGCGTCACAGTATCAGGCATAGACTATTCTCCTTCTCAACACAAAGATACTTCACACGTCCGCATACTTTTCAGCCATTATTTCTCTTGACAACCCCAAAAGTGATACAGTTAAAACTGGTGAGCAGCTACCAGAAGACTCCTTTTGGGAAATACCCTCTCCTGTGCAGAACTTTGCGGCCTTTGCGCTTTTGCGTGAAACACTATCCGGACGTTACCAGCGGAATCAAGCGCAAATTACCGCCCTTTCTCCATAAACCAGACCAGCACCGAGGTGATGTTATCCTCGCCTCCTGCTTTGTTGGCTGCTTTGATAAGCTGCTCACAAACCTTTTCCGGGTCATCAGAGGAAGCCAGAATATGTTCCATCTCCGGATCATGCGTCATTTCCCATTGTCCATCTGAGCACAAAAGCAACTGATCGCCTGGACGCAATCGCTCCGTATAAATATCCACCTCTATGTTGGGACGGTCCCCCAAAGAGCGCAGCACCGCATTTCTTTGCGGATGCGTGTAAATGTCAGTCTCTTTAATCTGTCCCAATTCAACCAGACGCATCACCAGCGAATGGTCTTTAGTCAATCGGCGGAGCTTGCCTTCACGATAGAGATAGGTGCGGCTATCACCAATATTTGCAATGGTAGCTCGGTCACCAACAACCAGTGCCATCGTCAAGGTAGTTCCCATATCATTACTTCGCGCCAGAGCTTCCTGACGGACCGCTTCATTTGCCTGCAAAACGGCACTAAGGACAATTTCCCGCGTCCGCGTCTGGTCATATTTGACATCGGGATGCAGTGAGGAAGAAAGATATTCTTCCATAATACCTTCCGCAATCGTGCGTATAGCCAGACCACTGGCAACTTCTCCACCAGCATGCCCACCCATTCCATCTGCTACCACATACAGCCCCCAGGTTCTTTCCAGCGAGGTGTTATTCATGCAGAGCTTGAGATACAACAAACTATCTTCATTATGATCACGGAGCATACCAGTATCGGTGGCCGCCCCAATAATCTGGCGGAGAGAAAGGAGACTGGTATGTTCCATCAAAACCGTATTAAACCGTTCTGCCAGATCGGAGGCATTTTCAATAACCCCGGTACGTATTTCACGCAATATCATGGCAAGATTGGGATCGCCTTCATTGTTGAGTGGAGCGGTTGTAGACTCTTCCATGCTATCATCAAGCCGTTGCGTGCTTCTGGGTGTGCTCGTTAAAGCTTCCAGCAAACCAGCCAGGGCTTGCAAATCTGAACTCAAAACATCCTCTCGTTCTCCTTCATGAATGCGTTCCAGTTTATGGAAATTGAGAAACTGAGGCTGTTCGTTCGGGGTTAATCCCAGATCATTGGGTGCAATAGCTCCCAGCTCCAGGTTTTGCTCGTGCAAGACAACCAGCATACGTGACAGTGCCAGGCCCACACGAAGCGCAACAATATCACCCAGCGGAACATGTGCTGGTGTTGCATCATTTTGCTTGATAAGAACAAGCGTGCGTTCGTCTTCCTCAACTTGATCAAGAATAGGCGGGAGTAACGACTGAACCAGATCATCTTGAATGGATGATAGTAAAATGACATTGTCCGCTGCTTTTGAGGTAATGACGCCACGATAACGACGGTCACGAAGGTCTGCACCACAATTGGTACAAAACGCTTCATTCGGCTCATTGTCAGTTGCGCCACAAGACCAGCAACGGCGCCACGGCTCACGGTCCAGTACTTCGACGCTCCCATCCTTACCTTCTGTGATAAGTTCGTAGCGTCCTCCAAAGAGGGATGCCGATTGGGACTGATCCATGGACTTCGTGCTACCTTTCTCTCTCAGCATTTCATTCCTTCAACTTTTGCCATGACGACACTTATATTGTCGCGTCCACCGCGACGGCTGGCAAGAGTGACCAGTTGGTCGCAGGCAATCTGAATATCCGCGGCAGTCAGCACAATATGTGCAAGCTCCTGATCTTCGACATATGAGGTCAAGCCGTCAGAGCAGAGAAGAAGTATATCTCCAGCTTCAAGAGCATAACTGCCCGTATCCACTTCTACTTCCGCTTCAGACCCCAATGCGCGATAGAGTATATTGCGCTGAGGAAAAGAGCGTGCCTCTTCGGGTGTCAAATGTCCAATATCTACCAATCGTGCTACCAGCGTATGATCGGTCGTGAGTTGCATAAAGCGGGCGTTATCCTCCGTGACGCCCTTTTCATTGAGCAGGTATGCACGACTATCCCCAACATGAGCAAGGTGGACCTGTTCTTCCATGCAAACAAGCGCAGTGAGGGTGGTCCCCATTCCTTGCTGCCCAGCATACGCCTGCCCCTGTGCAAATATACGCTGGTTGGCAATCTGGACAGTTTCCTGTAAGAGATGTTGCCACGTTGTGTCACTGGATGGGTGATGACTTCGCAGGGTATGCAATAACCTCTCCTGGACGAGCGAGGAAGCCAGACGGCTGGCTTCTTCTCCTGCCTGAGCACCTCCCATACCATCTGCAACGAGTAAAAGAGTCACCTTATGCCCTGGTGTTTCCACCAGGGTTCCTGCATATATTGTATCCTCATTGTTGGAGCGCACCCTGCCCACATCACTTCGTGAAGCAATGCGAAGAGATGGGCGTGCAGCGGATGGAAGATGACCATGGGCCTGTGACTCTGGCAGCAGTGCGCCACAGATTTGGCAAAATCGTGCGCCGGAACGGTTGCCATGACCACAGGCCGGACATCCCACACTATATGCACGCTGGGCCGGGAGACGGGTTGTGATACGAACAGTTTCCCGTCCCTGGGACAATTGCTGTGAAAGACTATCCAGAACTTTTGAAAGGTTCTTGATAGCAACTGCTGCCTGTTCACGAGCGACGCCCTCAGACTCATGCAGATGCTCTTTCCACCATGTAATGCCAGCTTCTACAACGGCCAGAAGTTCCCGTAGATCAAGCGCATCTTTTGCGACACGCAGATGCTTACCGGTTGAGAGCATAACATCTTCTGGGAATTCCATATTTCCCATCAACATACCACAATGTGGGCAAAACCGCGATGTTGCGGACATTACCTGCTGGCACTTAGGACAGTTGTAAGATCCCTGCTGTTTCACCAGTTCACCGCAAAGCATACTACGAGGCCATTGGGCCGTGATACATTGATTATAGCATAAGAGAACGTATCTTTAGGTTTCATTTTTCGCTTTTTTTGTAAAGATTGACGAAAATGGTTATGGTTCAGCATTGTGGACAGTCAATTTTGGAGTATGGTACAATGTATTGATGAGTTGTTTTGTCGTTAGGATACAAGCAGGAATCCTCACTGGTTTCATCAACCTTGTTATCTCGCAGAACACAACACTCGGTCATCGGTGACTATTCAACAAAAGAGACGTCAATCTGTTCGTTGCAAAAAAATGAAGTATACAGTACTGCTGCAATTTGAGGTGTGCAACGCATTCCCTGGTGCGTCCACACCCCCCGCAAGATGCAGCCAAGAAATGGCTATCCAGAGAAATAACATTCAGGAGGAGGGATTGTTATGTCCGCGAGAGTCGAGCCTGCGATTCTGTTCCAGCGGTACCTCGATGATTATACCCACGTGTTTCATCAATCCCTATATACCTCCCTTCAGCAGCTTGATACACCATTTGCCTCCCTTTCCCAGGAACACCAGCAAGAACTGATACAGGGAATACTTGCCAGCATACAACAAACACTGCGCCAGCTCCCGGCCCAAGAAATGCAAGCAGAAGAAAATGATGACCAGCAAGATGATACACCACAAACGTTGCCCGCAACATCACTTGCTTCCATAAGCAACGATTCGGAAGACATCAAGCCGCTGCAAGAAAAGCTCCACCAGAGCGAGACCCGGTTGCGAACGATTATTGAGCATAACGCTGATCCGATTGTCGTGTGTAGTGACGGGATTGTTCGCTTTGTCAACCCTGCTGCCGAGGAACTGTTTGGCCGTTCTTGCAATGAACTGATCGGGAGCGAACTAGGTATTCCTTTCGTTGCAGGAAGCGAGGCAGAAGTTGATATTGTTGTTGACAAACTGGGAACACGCCGGGTAGCGGAAATGCGCGTCGTTGAAATAGCATGGGAAAATGCCCCTGCCTACCTTGCCTCATTCCGCGACATCACTACCCGCAAGCAATTGGAAGAAGAGATGGAGCATAAAATTCAAGAACGAACGCTTATGCTCCGTCAAACGACTGAACGATTGCTTGTTGAACTCACGGAACGGGAGAAGGCAGAACAGGTCGTTCAAGGACGCGACGCTATTTTTGAAGCCATCGAGTTTGCTGCGCAATATTTTCTCACTTCAACCAGTCTGCAGCAAGGTATTCAAGGTATTCTGGAACGATTGGGCAGAGCGACTGGTGTCAGCCAGGTTACCCTCTTCAAACTGCAATCGCTCTCCGAACAGGGCATACACCTGACGCCCCATGCCCTATGGAAACCTTCATTCC
Organism: uncultured Chloroflexaceae bacterium; assembly: GCA_964346425.1. GTDB lineage: Bacteria > Chloroflexota > Chloroflexia > Chloroflexales > Chloroflexaceae > JAAUSY01. The sequence continues at coordinate 11,433 of CAYFVX010000005.1, forward strand.
AGCCACAAAAAACCGCGACTGAAGGTGATGAGCATATCCAGCCCCCCCCACAATCTGAGCAGGCAATGGCAGGGGAAACTGCTTCCATAGACCCCAAAACCCGCAATTTTCCCCGATGGATAGAACGCTTGCGCAAAGGGCTTTCTATCTACGGTGATGTTCGTGTTCTCCCGCCAACTGAACGCAAAGTTCTGGAAAAGCAACATATCCGCTCAATTGCCGTCATACCCATCTTTGTGCAACAAAACTGGTGGGGTTTTCTCGAATTTGATGAATGTGTGGAAGAACGTGCATGGTTACTTTCCGAAGCAGAAGCCCTCAAAGCAGTTGCCAACATGGTCGGGGTGGCTATCCAGCGTGAACGGGTACAAAAAGCTCTGCAGCAGAGTGAAGAACGCTTCCGCATGATTGCAGATTTCTCTTACGACTGGGTCTACTGGGTCGGTCCCCAGGGAGATTTGCTCTATACCTCGCCTTCCTGTGAACGCATAACCGGGTATCCACCGGCAGAGTTTCATCGCTCTCCCGAACGTATCGTGTCACTCGTATCCCCAGAAGACCGCATCTACCTGCAGAACGTTTTTCAAAAGGAGGTAAGCGACCACCACGAAGCACTCTCGTGTGATTTTCGCATCACAACCCGCCATGGCGAAGAACGCTGGATAAACTGGGTTGCGCAACCGGTGTATGATGAAGATGGAAGCTGGCACGGTTGGCGCGTGAGCAACCGAGATATAACCGAACGGGTGTATGAAGAACAACGGTTACGTAAGCGCGAGGCTACCTATCGCGCCATGTTTGAAAAGAGTCCGGCGATCAAGATATTGATTGATCAGGAGAGCGGAACGATTGTAGACGCCAATCCAGCCGCCTGCCATTTCTATGGTTATTCTCTGGAAGTATTGCGCACCAAACAACGCAAAGATATCAATCTCCTGTTGGCGCAACAAGGGGACGAAGAAAAACAACGAATCACCGATGATCCCCATTCTTTCCTGACGACCCGTCATCAATTGGCATCTGCCGACATCCGTGACGTTGAAGAATATATCGTCCCGATAGAGGTGCATAACCGCACCTTGCTCTATTCCATTGTGCATGACATTACAGACCGTCTCCAGGCACGCCAAACAATCCAGGATAACGAAGAACGATTCCGCGAGTTCATTGAAGAAACCGACAATCTGGTGAGCAAGGTAGATGCAGCCGGCCGCTTTCTGTATGTCAATAACGCGTCGGAAAAACTGTTTGGATACCCACCGGATGCCTGTCTGGAGCGACTGGTCTTTGATTTTATCCATGCGGAAGACCGCAAACGAAGCCAGGTTGCTTTTGAGATGTGGCTGCAACGCCGTGCGACACACGCCACGTTTGAGAACCGCGTTGTCCATCGCAACGGGGCAATTTTTTATTTGCGCTGGACTATCAACCTGCACTATGACGAAGCTGGGCATGCGACAAGCGTCAACTCAATTGCGCATGATATTACCGAGCTCAAACGTGTTGAGCAAGCTCTGCGCGAGAGTGAAGCACGCTATCGAGCTATTTCCGATCTCATTTCCGATTTCGCGTATTCGCTCCGCATTGAAACAGATGAAGCTATCTTTCTTGAATGGGCAACAGATGCGCTTTCAAGAACGACAGGCTTTTCGCTGGAAACCCTGCAATCACGTGGGGGGTGGGATAGTTTAATCCATCCCGAAGATGTCCGCATGGTAAAACAACATCGTGGCTGGCTCATGGCAGGACAGGCGTCGGACGTCTTTGAGTTTCGCATTATCACCCGCAATGGAGAAACTCGCTGGTTGCGCAACCACTCGCGACCCGTGTGGGATTCCGTTCAGCGGCGGGTTGCCCGTATCTACGGCGCATGCCAGGATATTACCGAACGCGTGCGTACCGAGAAAGCCCTCCGCGAGAGTGAATTGCGCTATCGCCAACTGGTTGAACTTTCTCCTGATATTATCCTGGTGCAGTGTGAAGATACGCTGGTCTTTATCAATGAGGAAGGTGCCAGACGACTTGGCGCGGAAACCTCACAGCAGATTGTTGGCAACTCGTTGCTCGACTATATCGCACCGGATTCGCGCAAGGTGGTGCAAGAGCAGCTTCTTCTATTTCTGGAAGGTAAGAAAACCCGGACGCCATTTATTGAAGAGCAATTCTTACGGTTTGATGGAACGGTGATAGATGTTGAAATGGCGGCAAGCCCCTTCAACCATCAAGGACAGCCGGCGGTGCTCATTATTGCGCGGGATATTACTGAGCGTAAACAGGTCGCTGAAGCTCTGCGAGAAAGCGAACAAAAATTCCGCGGGTTCTTTGAACAATCACGCGATGGACTGGTACTGACCGATGACCAGGGGGCAATTATCGAGTGGAGCAGTGGTGCCGAGCATATCTGGGGCTTCAAACGTGAGGAGGCCGTCCACCAACCTATCTGGGATGTTCTCTTTCAAGCAACCCCTGCTGATGCACAGAATACCCTTTCGTATGAGCAAATAAAGGCGAACACCCTCGAACTCTTGCAAACGGGCCATATGCCCTCGTTGCTGAACCGCTGGGTCTGGCGCGAAGTTCAACGCCCTGATGGGATGCGTCGCTATGTCCATTCTCTCATGTTTTCTATCAAGATGGAAAAGGGGATTCTGCTCGGCAATATCACGCGAGACATCACCGAGCAAAAACATGTTGAAGAAGAATTACAACGGGCCTGGCAAGCGGCCGAAGCCGCATCGCAAACGAAATCCGAGTTTCTTGCCAATATGAGCCATGAAATACGCACCCCCTTGAATGCCATTATCGGTATGAGCACCTTGCTCTTCAATACACCACTCACCACAGAACAACAAGACTTTGTGGAGACCATTCGGGCGAGTAGTGATGCTTTGCTTACGCAGATCAACGACATCCTTGACTTCTCAAAAATAGAGGCTGGACGCCTGACCCTGGAGCATCAGCTTTTCAATGTCTGTGCATGCATCGAAGAATCCTTCGACCTGGTTGCGGAACGTGCAGCCGAAAAGCATATTGAGCTTGCCTACCGCATTGATGAACAGATACCTTGTGTCTTTCTGGGAGACCTGACGCGCGTGCGCCAGATTATCGTCAACTTATTGAGTAACGGTGTCAAGTTTACCGAGCAGGGCGAAGTGGTTATCTCCGTCTCGGAGGATAAAGAGGAAACCAGCCAGCCGCAAACCAGCGAGCCATCATCCACTATCACGCTCCACTTTGAAGTTCAGGATACTGGTATTGGTATTTCGCACGATTCGCTGAACTCGCTCTTCAAATCTTTCAGCCAGATTGATACGTCCTCAACACGCAAGTATGGCGGCTCTGGTCTGGGGTTGGTTATGAGCCAGCGTTTAACCGAATTGATGGGCGGAACGATGTGGATAGAGAGTGCAGTGGGAGTGGGCACTATTTTCCATGTGACGCTCACTTTCGAGAACGTCGTAGATAAACGCAAGGAAACATGGCCGGACCAGTGGACCCTGCTGGCATCCATGCGCAAACACCCTGGGAAAGAACTGGCGGGTAAAAATGCCCTGCTTGTGCAGCAAGATACCATTAGCAACCGTTTCTTTGAGCACTGGCTCAATCTCTGGGGCATAGAAACGGTACGCACTGGCACCGGACAGGAAGGTGTGGATATATTCCAGACACCGTCTTCCTTTGATATCATTTTTGTGGATGAAACGCTTCCCGATATGGCTGGGATAGAAGTAGTCCAATCCTTGCGCTCATCTGCCCAGAGCAACCTTCCCCCCCTTGCATTGCTGGCATTTCCCGACACCTTGCTACGCTATAGCTCTGCGGAGGACCTTGACATTACTGCCGTCCTCTTGAAACCAATCAAACCATCCTATCTCTACACCATCTTGCCCGACATTCTCACCAGGAAGAGTCTGGCAGAAGAAAGCAAACCACCTGTTGAGGTGACGATTGATGCCCATATGGGGCTGGAACACCCGCTGCACATCTTGCTGGCAGAAGACAATACGCTGAACCAGAAAATAGCCCTGCATCTGCTGCAACGTATGGGCTATCGGGCCGATATTGCCGCCAATGGGATTGAAGTACTCAATGCTTTGCGGCGACAAACGTATGATGTGGTGTTGATGGATGTCCAGATGCCAGAAATGGATGGCATCAAGGCGACGCAACGTATTCGCACGTATGGCTCAGTTGAGCGGCAACCCTGGATTATTGCAATGACCGCCTATGCGATGGAAGGCGATCGTGAGCGTTGTCTTGCCGCCGGTATGAATGATTATGTCAGCAAACCAGTACGCGTCAAAGAACTGATTGCGGCATTGCTCAGAGCAAGTGACACCAGAAAGCAATTCGTTGCTGCAGATGAACACGCCAGCGATAACGTACAGACATCCGAGGAATTGCCCGCTCACCCAATGCAGGAAACTGACGCGCCCGAACCAACCAGCACGCCAGAAGCAGGAGAAGCCATTCTCTTTTCTGCCCCTGATGCGTCTGCACCGCCCCTGGACCGCGAGGCATACCAGCAGTTTTGCCACCTGCTCGGCGAGAATGAATCGGCTATTATCCAGGAAATGATCGCGCTCTTTTTGGAAGAGACCCCCCACAAAATTGCTGAATTGCAGCAGGCAGTGGAACAGCACGATGCGCAACGCCTGGCTTACACCGCCCATGCGCTCAAATCCAGTTGTGCGCAAATAGGAGCTATCCCGCTGTCGGAGCTTTGTCAGCAAATGGAAAGCGCAGGACAAACCAACCATCTTGCAGACAGCGAGTTGTTACTAGTGCATATCAAAGCTGAATATGAACGGGTGCAAGCTGTTCTGCCTGCGGAAAGCGAACAAGACCCCGTTTCAAGCCCAGATGATCAAGCAGATGGGGGAGACCCGCGTTTATGATTGAGGCATACGAATCTGATTCCTTTCTCTGGATCTTCCAGATGCTCATAGGGCCAATAATTACGATCTCCGTGGCGATGTTGCTCGGCTTAATCGTTGAGCGGATTATCCTGGCCGCTCTGCAAAAGCTGGCCGAGAAATCTTCCTGGCAGGGAGATGATTTAATCATTGGAGTATTGCGGGGCAACCTCACGTTCTTCTGGTTTCTGCTCCTGGGTATTTTCTGGGCCACTCAAAACGCCGGATTAAGCTCAAAGAACATTCAGATAATCCACCAGATGCTCTTGATTGTTTTCATCCTCTCGTTGATTGTTGTCGTGTCACGCATCATCATTGCGCTGATAGATCTTGAACCCGTCACAGGGAAAAACCCGGTTCCTTCCATTCTCAAT
>CAYFVX010000006.1:0-13841 GCA_964346425.1 uncultured Chloroflexaceae bacterium
AAAAACAACAAACCCCACGATACAATGCCGTCCACGATGTTTCGTGGTGCTACCTCAGCAAGTGGCCGGGGTATACATTTTTCGGCTTCGCCGAAAAATGTATACCCCGGCCAGAAAGAATATTTTGCTTGTTGTGGTGTTTTTGTGCGGCTTCGCCGAAAAAAACACCACAACAAAAACCAACCCCAAAAAGCAGAAAGGTATCTGGTATAATAAGGGAGCGTTCGGCAACCTGATGGCAGAAACAACCGTATTTCCACTTCTTTTCAGCCATACTTATCCCAACAATGTGGGGTGGGTGACCCGAAACAAGCAACAACCAGCGGTCGTGAACCCGATGGCGTCGAATACGCAACCGGCCTGCTCAAGAGAAGATTGAAAACAAATGGAATCACCACTATGCGTGCTTTGATTACAGGAATAAACGGATTTGTCGGCGGTCATCTGGCAGAATATGTGCTTGCCCACACAGACTGGGAAGTCTGGGGGGTTGCGCTTGAATCATCGCTCCAACTCCCAACCTTGCAAGAGCGTGTCCAGTGCATCAAGCTTGACCTGTGCGATTACCCGCTGGTCTCAGAAGCCCTGGCAACGATGCAACCGCAGGTTATCTTTCATCTGGCTGGACAGCCATTTGTCCCTGAATCGTTTCGCAATCCTGCCAGAACCTTCCATATCAACATCAATGCACAACTCAATATCCTGCTGGCATTGGTCGAACATCGCATCAATGCCCGCGTCCTTGCAGTTGGCTCCTACGAAGAATATGGACATATTCAACCCGAAGACCTGCCAATTGACGAAGCGACTCCCCTACGTCCCGCCAACCCCTATGGCGTCAGCAAAGTGGCGCAGGATATGCTGGCCTATCAGTATTACCTCAGTCATAAACTCGACGTTGTGCGTGTACGTCCCTTCAACCACATCGGGCCACGCCAGAACGACCGCTTCGTTGCGTCATCTTTTGCCAGACAAATTGCCAGCATTGAACATTCTCTGCAGCCAGCGGTTCTACACGTTGGCAACCTGAATGCCCAGCGGGATTTTACGGATGTGCGCGATATGGTACGTGCGTATGTCCTTGCGGTAGAATCTGGCGAAGCCGGTCAGGTATATAATATCGGCTCCGGCACACCAGTACAGATAGCAGACCTGCTCAACATATTGCTGGCACACAGTTCGGTCCCGATTGATGTGCAGCAAGACCCCGAACGTATGCGACCGGTTGACATACCGCAGGTAGTATGCGACTCTCGTCGCTTTCGGGCCCATACGGGATGGGAACCGCTCATTCCTTTTGAACAAACACTCCAGGACATTCTCGATGATTGGCGTAGCCGCATAAAGTATACAAAGATGGAGGATACGGAGAACTCATGAAAGCTGTTATTCTGGTAGGTGGGCTTGGAACACGTCTGCGTCCACTCACATGCAACACCCCAAAACCGATGATACCGCTGGTCAATCGTCCGTTCATTGAGCATATGTTGCTTCGTCTACGTGACCAGGGGATTGACGAGGTTATTCTGGCCGTGCAATATCTTGCCAATCAGTTTGAAGCTGCGCTCGGCGATGGCTCACGGCTGGGCATCAAGCTGCATATTATCCCCGAACCAGAGCCACGCGGCACCGCAGGGGCGGTCAAAAATGTCGAGCATTTGCTCGGCGAGACATGTTTTGTGTTCAATGGTGATCTGCTAACAGACCTTGACTTGAATGCCATGCTTGAATTTCACCGCGAAAAGGGCAGCAAAGCGACTATCTCGCTCACCCCGGTGGAAGACCCGACCCAGTTTGGGCTGGTCGAAATGGAAAACGATTACAAGATCCAACGGTTCCTGGAAAAGCCACGCCCAGAAGACGTGACGACCAACCTGATTAACGCAGGGACCTACATCCTGGAACCCGACATCTTTCGCTATGTCCCCCCCAACGAGTTTTATATGTTCGAGCGTGGTTTGTTCCCGGTGCTGTTGCAGACTGGCGATCCGCTCTATGGGTTTGCTTCCCGCTCATACTGGAGCGATATAGGAACCCCGCAGACCTATCTGGAAGTCAGCCATGACATCCTTATCGGGCGGGTAGACTGTGATATACCCGGCCAGGAGATAGAGAGCCGCGTCTGGGTGGAAAATGGAGCAGACATCCACGAAAGTGCGCAGATTATCGGGCCGGTCGTCTTTGGGCCAGAAGTCCGCGTCGGTCGGGGTACGCGTATCATTGGGCCAGTCGTGCTGGGCAAAGGGTGCCAGATTGGAACGGATGTCATCATTGAAAATTCGGTGCTCTGGGAGAATAACACGATTGAGGAAGGAGCATCGCTCCGTTCATGTGTGATAGGTCGCGGCAACACGATTGGCACCAAGACGTTCATCACCGGCGGGACGATTATTAGCGACGATTGCAATATTGGTCGCGATAACAAATTGGACCACCGCGTGAAAATCTGGCCGGGTACGAAGATACAGGACCAGGGCATTTCCTTTTAATGGAGGTGGCGTATGCACACACGCCCGATTGTTGGTATCACGCTGGGAGACCCGGCGGGCATTGGGCCAGAAATTGTCGTCAAAGCCCTTATTGCATCGCCCAACATCTATGACGAAGTACGTCCGCTGGTCATCGGCGCACGAAAGGCAATGGAACGGGCGATGCAACAGACCGCCCAGTCCGCCGAGCTGCACGAGGTCAATACGCCCGGTGAGGGTAGCTATCAAGCCGGCACGATTGACCTGCTCAATCTGGACAATGTGCCCGATGACCTGGTGATGGGGCAGATACAGGCGAGCGGTGGGCAGGCTGCGTTTGACTATATCAAGCGTTCCATAGAACTGGCAAATGCAGGAGAAATAGATGCGGTGGCAACTGCACCGATTCATAAAGAAGCCCTGCGTGCGGCAGATATTCCCTACATTGGACATACGGAGATGTATGCCGACCTGACAGGCTCACAGGATACGCTCACCATGTTTGAAGTCCTGGGGATCCGTATTCTTTTCCTCACCCGCCATGTCTCGCTGCGCCAGGCATGCGAGATGGTCACCCACGACCGCATCGTTGATACCATCCACAAAGCCATCCGCAATCTGGAACGCCTCGGTATTACGCTCCCCGATATTGCTATTGCCGGGTTGAATCCGCACGCCGGTGATGGGGGATTGCATGGCCGCGAGGAAATTGACGAAATTATCCCGGCCATGAAAACGCTCAAGGCGGAGGGTATTCCGGTCAGTGGGCCGGTACCCGCCGATTCGGTGTTCCATCTCGCTCGTGTGGGTGCCTTCAGCACTATCCTCTCCCTCTATCACGACCAGGGACATATCGCCTCCAAATGCATTGATTTTGAGCGCACCATCAGCGTCACGCTTGGGCTACCCTTCCTACGCACGTCTGTAGATCACGGTACGGCGTTTGACATTGCAGGGAGCGGGCAGGCAAGTGCAGTGAGTATGGTGGAGGCAATCCGCGCCACTGCACGCTTGCTGGCGGGGAGAGGTTGACTCTTTCCTTAGCTATGCGTTATGATACCGTGGTACAATATACGGGATGAGAAAATCTCTGAAACGAACAAACTAGGAGGTTTATCGGTGAAAAATATTGTCGGAGCTTTTGCTTTTCTCCTCGGACTCGGGCTTGGGATGATTGGCGGTGCAGCATTGCTCGCCTATGCATATCAGGCTGCGGGGCTTTACCCACCAGATGACGCGACCATCAAGTTCATTGCACGTGAACGCGGTTGGTTGCGTGACGATGTCTAGGTATGACCAACGTGTGGGTTGGAGGGACGCTCCCTCTAACCCTCATGCCCGTGCCTGGGGAGAATGTGCTATGCAAAAGCCCTGGCTCAGGTTCTATGAGGATGGCGTTCCTCATACCCTGAACTATTCTGATAGACCCCTCGATACCATTCTCTCAGAGGTCTGTCGCGTTTATCCTCATCATACAGCGACGACGTTCGTCCTGCGCTATCTCGCAAACGGACGCTTGCTGGTTGGGGGCAAACTCTCCTATCGCAAGCTGAATGAACTGGTCAACCGCTTCGCAACCGCCCTGCACAATATAGGTGTGCGCAAAGGAGAGCGGGTCGCGCTCATGCTGCCCAACTCACCACATTTTGTTATTGCTTTTTTTGCCGTGGTGCGCCTGGGTGGTATTGTCGTTTCCATCAATCCTACCTATACCAGCCGCGAAATCAAGCATCAGTTAGCCGATAGCGGTAGCGAGACTATCATTCTGCTCAATCTTTTTTTGCCACGGTTGCAAGCAGTACGCAGTGAAACGCCCATCAAACGGGTAGTTACTGCCCGTATCTTTGATACGTTGCCGTTTCCTGCGCATATGCTGGTAGAAGCCAGCCAGCGCAAGTCGCCCGAATGGGTAGAGACGAGACACAATGCTGACACCTTTCCATTTCATCAACTCTTGCGCCGCTATCCACCACGCCCCCCAGTCGCAAAGATACAGCCGGACGACATAGCTCTCTTTCAGTATACCGGCGGGACCACGGGTATCCCCAAAGCTGCAATGCTCACCCATCGCAATGTTCGCGCCAATATGACCCAGACCAATGCCTGGCTGGTGGACAAACAGCCTGGTGCGGAGAAAGTTCTGGCAGCTATTCCCTTTTTCCATGCCTACGGGTTGACGATTGGGATGTTGCAAGGCATGGGGATTGGTGCCGAACTCGTGATAGTCCCCAATCCACGCCCGATTGAACATGTTATCCAGGTGCTTGCAAAAGAACAGTGTACGATCTTTCCAGGCGTACCAGCTATGTATATGGGGGTGATCAACAACCCCAACATCGCAAAATACGATATACGGAGCGTTCGTGCCTGCCTCAGTGGTTCCGCCCCGCTCCCGCATGAAGTACAACAACGGTTTGAAGCTATGACCGGTGGCTGGCTGGTTGAAGGCTATGGTCTGACGGAAGCAGCCCCTGTGACCCACTGTAACCCGCTACGTGGCACGCGCAAAAGCGGTAGTATCGGCGTCCCTTTACCGGATGTTGAGGCTAAAATTGTTGATCTAGAAAGCGGCGAGACTCTGCCGTTTGGCAATGGATATGTGGGCGAAATGTACGTCCGTGGTCCCCAGGTTATGCAGCAATATTGGAACCATACAGATGAAACCCAGGCTACCATTGATAGCGATGGCTGGCTACACACCGGCGATATTTGTCGGGTAGACGAAGATGGGTTCTTTTATCTGGTGGATCGCAAAAAAGACATGATCATTGTCGGCGGCTTAAAAGTATTGCCCCGCGATGTGGAAGAAGTTTTGTTTCTGCATCCAAAGGTACGCGAAGCTGTCGTCGCTGGCATTCCCCATTCAGAACGGGGGGACGAGACAGTGAAAGCCTATATCGTGCCAGAACCCGCGAGCAACCCGACAGCACAAGAGATTAGAGCGTTTTGCAAGGAGCAACTCGCTCCTTACAAAGTACCGCGGGACATTGAATTTCGCACCGAATTACCCAGAAGCATGGTCGGCAAAGTGCTGCGACGTGCGCTCGTGGAAGAAGAGAAAGCCAGACACTCCGGGAAGACGGCAAGATGAACGCAATCCGCCGTGCGCTGGTCAGTCTTCATCATCGAACCAATCGTCGTCATCATTGTCATCTTTGCGCCTGACATTTCCACGATGGACCTTGACAACAATCCGCTGGTCACCCGCCAGCATACTCAAAATCATTGTCACCAATGAGATGACCAGTCCACCCAGAAACGCGGACCAGAAGCCATCAACCGTGAAGGCAATCTGCAAATAGTCTGACAACCCGGAGGTAAGCAGCAGGAGCAGGGCATTGATAACCAGTCCGAAGAGGCCAAGCGTAAAAATCGTCAACAGTATCAACAGGGGACGAAGCAACGCATTGAACAATCCAAAGAAAAAAGCCACAATGCCAAGTTGCCAGCCTGGTCCATGAAACTGAATACCTGGCACCAGCCAGACGGCAGCAAAAATGGCAAGCGTACTGATAAGCCAGCGCAATATCAACCGACGCGGGTCGAAAGGATGCTCTGGTGATTGTGTTTCTTGATCTTCCATCAATGATGATGTCTCTATGAAATTGCGCGTTTGTGGAACAGACAAAGGTACATAGTAATCGTCTATTATACTATACCTCGTCCTATTTTCAACAGGAAAGGAGAAACCGGCTCGCCCTCTTTTGATATTTTCTCGTGTTCAAACCAATAACTGAGGGTTTGCCAATTGCGTATGAAACGTTCTCGCAGCAACCAGTTCTTTCGTCAGGCCGAACAATTTGCACAGGCAGATGGCAAAGAAGCATACTTTCGTCTGCACCGCCACCGTTATGCCGCTATCCTCGCTGCGCTCGATGCTGCGCCCGGCGCACGGGTGCTTGAAGTTGGCGTCACGCCCGGCCAGTGTACTCGTTTGCTTGTTATGGCTGGCTACCGTGTCAGCGGCATAGACCTCAATCCCACTGCTCGCCGCTCGCTCTGGCAAGAGCTCGGTGTGGATGTGTGCCAGATGAACCTGGAGCGTGAAGCCATCCCGTTTGCGGATGAAACTTTTGACTGGATTGTTTTTTCTGAGGTTATCGAGCATCTGGTCTACTCGCCCCTGCCCGTGCTGCGCGAATTTCACCGCGTGCTGGCCCCCCAGGGCAGGTTGCTTATCACCACCCCAAATGAGCTGTATCTCAAGAGCCGTCTGCGTGCGCTGCTGCGTCTTCTGCTGTGGCAGAGCCTTGACACTACGGAGGAATTTCGCCACAAGATGAATCTGGAAGGGGAAGCACGCTATACCACCCACAGCCGTACCTATACGATGCCGGAACTTTGCTGGGTTATGGAGCAGACAGGATTTCGCGTGGTGACACGCCGCTACGAGGCTACCTGGGAGCGGGTGGGGCTGGAAGCCGCACGGTTGCTGCGCAATCCCACGGGGGTGCTGGCAAAGGGGAGTGTTACGGCATTCACCACGCTGCTGCCTGCATTACGCTCCATGCTTTTAGTTGTAGGTGAGCGCATTTGACCCATACGGCTAAAATCGCTATAATACATGCTTGTAGTCAAGGATATGGCTATGTGGCTAAAATCGCTAGAAGACATGCTTGTAGTCAAAGTCATGACTACATTGCCGGGGGACGTTAGCTCAAGGGCAGAGCAGCCGCCTCATAAGCGGTTGGTTGTAGGTTCGAATCCTACACGTCCCACCACTTACCTTCAAAGGGACCCATAAACGACGGACCGCAGACAAGCAGCGGCCAACTGCCGCAATCATTGACACTTCTATAAAGAGCAATGTGGTACAAAAACAGCCCCTTTGAGTGCCACTCACCACTTACTCATCCAGGTAGACAGCAAAAACTTCGCGCATCTTTGGCGTGACGATACGGCTGGTCGTTCGTTGCGGTCGCCACGCCACCTGTTCGGCGGCACAGGCAGCCTTGCGTGGCAACGCAAGCCAGGCACCTTCATACAACCAACCCACCAGACATTTCGCACGTATACCTTCCCATCGCACTGCCCAGACCGAACGCTTGCGTTTATCACGGCGCAGGCGCGGGGTTGGCACGCCGGTCGTTGCTTCAATACGCTCAACAAGTTCAATCAGGAAAGATTGCGAGCCAGAGACAATACTGAGACCAGGATGTCGCCCACGGCACAAGTACAATGACCCATCACCATCCACCACCCCGCGTAGAAAGTCCGCCAGAAACCAATCTGGCACCGATGGAAAGCCTATCGTGCTGGACTTGTGCGGCGTTCCGCCAAGTGCTTCTATATCCTCATACATCCGTTTGTTGGCAAACACCAGATTGTAGCAACGTGCCAGCATTCCCTGGCGAACAATGTGATGGGGTACGCCAACTATCTGCGCAATCGTCTCAAGATGATCTCGATCATTGCTGGAGAAAAACACACGATACTGCGTCCTGCTGGTGCTCAGCGAGCCATCTGCCCACCAATAGCCAAGCACATAGGCCATATCTGCGCTCCAGGTGCTCAAAAAATCCGTGGCTGGCTGCAAACGTTGCAGACCGAGCCGGGCTGCCTTCGCTTTGATAGCCTGTCGGCTGCGACCAAGCGTATCTTCCAGTTGTTCCATCGGGATAGTGCTATCGGGGTAGAGAGTAGTCAATGCATGCATTTCGTCTGCGCTCCAATAGTCCTGCGAGCTGCTCCCAGGGCGACGCAGACCTAAACGGTAGGCTTCACTCTTGAGTGATTCGAGGCTCCGTCCAAGCTCTTCAGCAAGAACTGACAGGGAAATATTGGGGTTCGAGTAATGGGTTCTCAGAAATGCCCGCTCGTCAGCGGTCCAGGACTTCATATCAGATTCGGATAATGATTTCTACCACAGATGAACACAGATTCCTGTGTTCTCCTCTCTGCGTTTAAAAAATCAGGCGAACGAACAAGGCTTCATCGCTCCTCAGCGCAACAACTCCTCTTTCAGCGCATCGTTGATTTCTTCTTCGTGTACTACCACATCCTGCTGATTGCCAGAAAGCTTCTGATTTGCCATATGCAAATGCCAGTTGGTCAGGCGCAGACGGAGAGCCAGCGTTGTCGCGATATTCCAGATGAGCCGATTGCCCAGTTGCGGATCATCCATGCACAGGGCAACCAGTCGCTCACGCTCCATCGTCAACACCACCGCCCCTTCCGGCCCGGCGCGGACATAGGCACTACGGCGTCCACCATCCAGCAAGGCCAATTCACCGGTGATCTGGCCGGGGAGCACCGTTGCCAGCTTTTGCGTGCCATCCGATGACGACCCGATGGTTTCCGACATCATGACCGGGTCACTCCAGACTTCCGCAACCCCCTCCTGCACAATAAACAACTCGGTGCCCGTTTCCTGGGGTTCGGCAATAATGCTACCAGGCGCATATTTGCGGATATGACACTGCGAAGCCACCCGGGTGCGCTGCGCCTGATTCAAACCATTGCCAACATCTGAATGGGAGAGAAACTGGGTAGCCGCACTGACTGCTTCCGCCGGGCTGGGAATATCATCCAGTATACTGGTAATCAACGGCAGGCCAATATAGGAAGCAATATAGCGGCGCACAATATCAGGCGTTTCAAATTGCGGCCAGTGGCTTGCTTTGGGAATGATGCGCAAATCAGCATGCTGGTATTCGTCTGCAATAACCCCGGCATCACGGAGCGGAACGGTATTATCCTCTGCGCCCCACAATACGAGGGAAGGGGCTTCAATCTGGTGAAGTTTGCCACTGAGATTATTCCTACGCATGGCCCAGAAACACTCAGAGCGCACTCGACCCTGCCCTGGCCGGCGTGCATCAGCTCGCAGTCGTTTATAATCTTGCTCAGTAATCCCGGAACGGTCGGCAAACGAGACCGGGCGCATAAACCAGTCGGTGACACTTAACAAATGTGGCTCAAGAGCAGAGGTTACCTTGCTGGCTATCGAAAATTGTTCCAGAAATGTAATCGGCGAAACGGATAGGTTGATACGGGTTGAAAGTTTGCCAGTCACCGTGGGGCACAGCAATACCAGACGTTCAACGAGCATCGGATAGCGAAGTGCGACGGTCATGCTAATCATGCCGCCCATCGAATGCCCAACCAGAACCGCGGGTTTATCCGTCACTTCGCGCAGGAGTTTGGCAATCAAATCGGCATAGGCAACAATTGTTGTGCGACCAGTCATGGGTGAAGAATTGCCATAGCCGGGCAAATCCACCGCAATACATGAAAAACGCTTACTCATTATTGGCAACAATGGGGAAAGCGCATACCATGAACTGGACCAGCCGTGCAGAAGCACGGCAATCTGCGCATTCGCCGGGCCTTCTTCACGGGCATAGATGCGTTGCTCGTCGATAATATAGTTTGCCATACCAGCTTCCTTGTACTACCTGCATGAAACCCCAATATCTATTATACTATAACGTTCCATGCGTTGGATATTTGCACGTCCTCCGGGAGCATATACGACGGTGTGTAATACACTCTCGGAGGTGGGGTGGAGCAATGTTTCGGCTTCGCCAAAACATTGCTCCACCCCACCAGACAGACAGGGTTTCTTCGCGCTCCACACCCCTTGCAAATCAGCCTTGCTTCCTGCAAACGGAAAGTTTCAGGCCATCTCTTCCTGCAACCCTTCCTGATACACAGATTCCTGGACGGGAATTATCAATACAACCATCACACCCGGCCCAGGTTCACAATTCATAATCCGATAGCTGCCACCAACACTCCATAGCAAGGCAGCCACAATAGCAAGGCCCAGCCCCATACCTGGAATCTGACCACTAAAATGTTTCTCAACCTGATAGTAGGGCACCCAGACATGTTTCAATTGCTCTGGCGCAAGCGTTATGCCATTATCCTGCACCGTGATATGGAGTTCCTGCCTGAAATGGCGGTCCACCAGGACCGTCACATTTGGCGTCTGCGTTGGATGAAACTTCTTTGCATTCTCAAGCACCTGACGAAAGAGCAACGCCAGTGCCTGGTCTGAAAGCACCAGGCAGGTATGGTCGAGTTTTTCCGTGGCCGTAAAGGAGACCTGCTCTATTTGCAACTCCCGGCTCACCTGCGCGACAATCTGCGGCAAGCGGGTCAGCGGACATTCTTCACCCGGTCGTGCCAGGTCTGGCGTTGTCAAAAAGTGGCGAATATTGCGAAGCTGCTGGTGTAAACGCTGCGCACTATCCAGTGCAATGGTGCTATATTCACTGGCTTTTTCATCCGATTGCCCGTTGACCAGTTCTTGCAACAAATACAGACTGTTGATCAGGCACGACATAGGCGTATTCAGCTTATGCGAGATAAGCGCGTGGAAGGTCCACATCTGTCGTTGCCGGGTCATTTGTTCAGTGACATCGCGCAAACAGATGAGATGGGTGGGGGATTTTGACGGCAGGTCCAGGACTTCGACATGCAACCAGAGTGGGTGCGAAGTGGGGGTCTCAGGCCGCACCAGGTAGCGGAGCGGTTGCTGATCTTCTCCCATCAGCGCAAACGGTATCAAGCGTTCTTTCCAGTTCCGCCAGGCTTCCACAGGATGATAATGATACTGCTGGGTAGCACACTCCAGAAAATAGCGCGTGCTCTGATAGCTCTCGGATACATTTTCAGGTAGATTGAGATAGATGCGTGCTTGCCGATTGGCATAGACAATCTCATCGTGCTGATTGACAATCAGAAACCCCTGGTCTGTCTGGTCAACCACCCATTCAAACCGCGCATGCTCCGCTTCAAACGCTTCTTCTGCTCGCTTGCGCTGCAAAAACTGTCCAATCTGGCGACCGATGTTCGACATCATCCTGGAAAGCGTCTCGTCAAAGTGCCGTACTTCGCGGCTAAAGAAACACATGACGCCCTCAAAACCGCCACTACTTTCAATCTGAAAGGCAAAGGAGCCTTGCAAGCCAGCTCTGGCAGCCTCAGCCACGCGAATAAAATGTGGATCATTGGGAATCTCGGTAATCCAGACCGGTTGCCCATTTTTCCAGACAACCCCGGGTAATCCTTCACCACAGGCAAAAGTTTGTGCAGTATCTTGCTGCGCAAACGTTGTCGTCGCCAGTTCTGGCTCATACCATACATGCGAACGATAGAGCTTATCGGATGCATAATCTACCTGCCACATTTCGCCAAATTGCCATTCAAGACCGTGGCAGAGTGCTTGCAACAAATCGGGAATGGCGGCTTCCTGAGAGGACGCTTCGGCTAGAATACGGGTCACTTCAAGCTGGGCTTGCTGCCGTTGCTCGCCACGCTTGCGTTCGGTAATGTCATAGGAGATAGCCTGAACAACATCTACCTCGCCCTGGGCGTTGGCAATGGGTTGCATGACCGTCCAATAAAACTTTTTGCCAGATGGAAATTCCATCTCATCTTCAAAGCTCTGCGCGGTTTCCGTCTCGATAACCCGACGGACTCGGCGAACGGTTATGTCGTGCTTCTCCGGAAGAAACGATGCCAGATTGTTGCCGATGAAGTCCTCAACCGGACGATTGAAGTTGGCTGCCCCGCTCTGATTAAGAAGGACAATCGTTCCATCCCTATCATACAGCGTGACCGGATTGGTTGCTCCTTCAAACAGAGCACGGTAGCGGGCTTCACTCTGACGAAGCGAAACTTCCATCTGTTGACGGGCGAAAACATTGACAAAAATATCCCCCATCACATGCAGCAAGCGTTTATCTTCCTCCACCCAGAACATTGCATGATGTTGAGAAGTGCATCCCAGAAAGCCAATGAGTTTTTTGCGCAGAAAAAGTGGCCCCCCCAACACAGAGACATGACCGCGTTGCTGCCAGCTTTCTTTTTCACGCCGGGCTTCGGCGGGCAAATCCTCTAGCTGCGGAATAGTAATTATCTCGCCAGTTTGCAACGTCTCGATAGCCCAATCGAATAGAGGAAAATTCATCTCTTCAATTTGCTTGATGCGTTGTGCCTCTCCCCCTTTGTGCCATTCATAGCTCAGGGCAATACGCCACTCATCCTTGCCAAACAAAAGAAGTGAGCAGGCATCTACTCCCGCAAAGCTTCCAATATCTTGCAAGGTGTGCAAAATTTCCTGCTCGCGGTCTTCGGAAGTAATCCCCAGAAAGCGAGTAGAAACTGTTGTTACCAGCTCTTCAATAGCAATGCGTCGCTGCAAAGACCGCCGGATACGGCTCTTTGCAATCTGGTTTTCAACCCGTACCAGCACCTCTTCCGTCTGAAAGGGACGGGTAATGTATTCAACCCCCCCAACCTCAAACGCTTCGACAATATTTTTCACTTCATCCAGCGCACTGATAAAGATAACGGGAATATCCCGGCTTTGCGGCTTTTGTTTGAGGGAACGGCAAACAGCATAGCCGTCCATATCTGGCATGGCAATATCCAGCATGATCAGGTCGGGCGGGTCGGTTTCTACAGAAGCCAACCCCATTTCACCGCTGGTTGCAAGCCGAACCTCATGCCCGTGGATACTCAATATCTTGTGCATCAGGCGCAGATTATCAAGCTGGTCATCAATGACCAGCACTTTTGCTTTTGGGATGGTTGTTGATAGTGTTTCCATGATCCCATGTCTTTATTGCAACACGTTGCTCAACGGACGTACTTCCAAGCCCATTGCGGCCAACGTATCCAGTATAGCAGGCAATGCCTCAGCCGTTGCTGCACTCCCGCAATGTGCCAGTATGATAGCATTGTGCAAATCGGCTGGCGCAAGTGTCTGCGTCACGCGTTTGTGGAGAAAGTCTGCAGTTTTTGGTTCGCCCACTGAGTCGAGGCTGTCCAGGGTCCAATAGATGGGTAAATAGCCTTGATCTATCACAGTCATCAATACCTCACGGTTGTAGGCCCCATACGGTGGGCGAAAGAAGGGATGCAGCGAGGCTCCCGTCGTTTCATGGAAGATACGCTCCGTTGTCTGCATTTGCACAATCATTTCTTCTGACGTGAGGGTGGTAAAATCAGGATGTGAGAGTGAATGATTGCCCACTTCATGCCCATCAGCAACCATCTGGCGGGTCAATTCAGGATTTTGCACTATCCAGTCACCGGTCAGAAAAAAGGTTATCTGTATCTTACGCTCACGTAGGGCGTTGAGGATAGCCGCAGTTGGTTCGCTCCCTGCGCCAGCATCCAGCGTGAGTGCCACAAATGGATGCGTACTACATCCCTGCTGAACCAGCAGCAGTTCACGCGAAAGCACATTCATCTGCCCCGCCAGATGCGGTACAATCAATGGACACCCAGGATTGGGCGGTGCGTTCAGGTTATTGTACTGCTCAATAACCGCAGGGCTACTGCCACCATTCAGTGCTATAACAGCAACATCTTCGCCTGTTGCAACTGTATGCGTGCGATAGCCTACAATATGAGCGG
>CAYFVX010000006.1:13941-16638 GCA_964346425.1 uncultured Chloroflexaceae bacterium
TGGGCGTCGGTGACGGTGCCACGGTGGGCGTCGGTGACGGTGCCACGGTGGGCGTCGGTGACGGTGCCACGGTGGGCGTTGGTGACGGTGCCACAGGAGAGGAAACAGCAGAAGATGGATGATGAGGCGTCGCCTCTGGCTTACCTGCATCTGCCGGGGTCTGTTCATGAGGAAGGGTATCCAGCGAACGCATCAAGGCAATCGTTGCGACAGGCGTCGGCGTTTCTTTTTCAGCCTGCTCAAACGAACCTATTCCACACCCCGTGCTCCCCAGAACCAGTATGATGAGCAGCACAAAAAGGCTGGTATACCTGCGCACCAGTTGACAGACTACGTTTTTTTGCGTTGACGAGGACAGCAAAGCGCAATTCACACAAAACCTCAGCAGGCAGTTGCTTCCTAAAGGGTTACACTCATATCAAAAGAATCTCTTTATCATTATACCTGCAGTAAGCATGCGAATCACAAACAACTTTTCAGTTTTTTCTCTTCTTCCACTATTTTCGCGCACAGTATTGCCAACTTGCTTGTCTGTTGCGGTGCGCCGCATCTTTTCCAGGGAACCTGGTCACCCGTCCATCTCTTTCGTCACACATTTAGGTAGCACCACAGAATATCGTGGAGTATCCTCAACGCAGTTGACCCAGGGGATCGCAAGGGGACTTGTGTCCCCTCGCAACCCCATTCTGGTGGGGTGTGTGCGTTTTTCGACGAAGTCGAAAAACGCACACACCCCACGGTAAAATCCCGTCCACGATGTTTCGTGGTGCTACCCACATTTACACAATACTGTACAAAGACCAATTGCTATCAAACGCTACCATATTACAGGACCCAGAAGAGAAGTGCAACATAGAGATTCGCTTGACGACCTCCCTGCAATAAGCTACAATCCTTTTTCGGTTATTCGTAACGCTTTATCTTTATTGTTGAGGCAACAACCTATGGAAGCGGCAGTTCTCCTGCTGACAATAGTATGCTATGGTGTTTCCATCTATCTGTGGTGGCACTGGCAAACGCCCATTTTTCTCTTTAGCCTTATGGCAGGGCATATTGGAGCTCTTGTTTCTCCACTCTGGCCTTTGCTCTATAATGAAACCTACATAGCCGATATGACGGTTTTCTCCTCGCTGGCTGGCATAAACCTCTACCAACCAGTCATCATTGGCTCTGCATGGTTTTACCCGCTGCCAGCCCTTATTGTGCTGGTGCTCTATCGTCTGCGGTGGTGGTTTTCTGGCTATGTTATGGGATTGTTCACGTACATCGCTTTTGCCTTCTACCATTTGCTTATCGAAATTTCAGGGCTAAACCTGGGTATCTGGACGTATACAAAAGATGCTATCCTGCCCTTTGGGATTGAAAACTGGATACTGTCAACGCTTATGGCAGCATTGATCTCCTTTGCGTTGCTCTATCTCTTGCTGCTTATTTTTCGTTTTTCCTGGAGCAGTATACTCATCATGCTGTTGCCAGCACCGTTGGTTTTTATTCTCATCGTGCGCGGTTTGCTGGGAGCACCACTCTGGATATCGCTGATGCTTGATGCACAATCCTGGGCTACCATTATCGGCATTGTCTGTACCCTGGGGCTACTGGCATGGGCAGTTCATATTGTTGCCCTGGGACTGTCACGGGTTGATCGAGAGATAGTAGTATAAACAATGATGAATGCACAAGAACAGGAACTTCAACCAAACAACCACCAGGAACCTATACGTGAAGAGGAAGAACACGAGCCATCAGTCCCCTTTGAACGAGATGCAACGTTTCATCAGCTTCGCCCACCGGTAACAACGCTGGTCGGGCGTGATGCGCTGATTGACCAACTCATCGCTACCCTTCCCCAGCCAAAGCAAGCCAGCGCGGCGGGAGTGGTCGTGTTGCTGCACGGCATGGAGGGTATTGGCAAAACAGAACTCGCCTATGCTTTTGCGCAACGGGTCACGCATCTCTTTCCAGATGCCCAGCTCTTGCTCGAAATGGATGGGGAAGATACCCCGCTGCTGCCAGAGCACGCACTGCAGCAAATCATCCACGTCTTCAAGCCACAGGCGCAGGTCACAGGCGATATTGATACGCTGCAAGAGCGCTACCGCTCGGTGCTGCAGGACAAACGGGTTCTTATCATAGCCGATGATGTCGGCAGCATTGACCAGGTTACTCGCCTGCACCCCCCCCCCGGCAGCCTGCTGGTATTGACTGCCCGGCAAGCAATAGCATGGGACGGTGCCCATGTGGAACATATCCAACCGCTTGCACAGCATGATGCCGAGCATTTGCTCCTCACCATATGCCCACGCATCGAGCAACAGGCCCCACGTTTGGCTCATCTCTGTCAGGGTATCCCCTTCATTCTGCGCCTCCATGCCGGGTTGCTGGCAGAATATGATACGCTTGAGGTTGAACAGCATCTTGCGCACATGGAAGCAAGCCTGCAACGCGGCGAAGACCTGCAAGCATACTCGCTGCAGATGAGCTATGACGCCCTGGGTTCGCTCGAGCAGGCAACCCTGCGCCAGATCAGTGTTTTTCCCTCAAGTTTTGATATGGAGGCCGCCAGAGCGGTCGCCAGCCTGCACGGTATCAAACCAACAAAGGGACGATATGCCCAGATACCAGGAGAAGAAGCTGAAACCACGGAAAAACCACGCGGACGTGCTGCTCCGCCCGCCGGTGAGCAGATTATGTCCTGCC
>CAYFVX010000007.1:0-16584 GCA_964346425.1 uncultured Chloroflexaceae bacterium
ATATTTTTAGCAAAAAAGAACAAAAGTAATTTGACAATTCGTATTTTGTCGTGTAAAATTGCATTATCCGACATACTAAAGTACGCGATGATTGTCCCTTTCGTAGCAATCATTGCATAGTGCAAAGGACAAATACTATGATGAATGCAAGAGCACGACGAGAACTGATGGAAGAGATGGCTCAGGAATACGATATGCCACTGATCAAGTCACTGATGAACACTATATCTGAGCAAACAGGCATCACATGCTCACAAGCAGCCGACATTGTCGTGACAGCCTGGCAGCGCAGCAAAGAAAACCAGGTAGATTCCGAATGCTTCGAGCAGGCCGCTGCACTCTCTTGAGCAGTATCCTGGCAACAAACACGGTAATGCGTGAAATGCACAATGGTTGCACTTCACGCATTATTTTTGCTGATCTTCGTGTCTTTCATCCACGTGTGTCTATCCATTCCACTTACTACCGTTATGTTTGTGTGATAGCGCAAGCTTCCATCACGCATCACGTGCCCTATTCTGCCATATCACTCACCACTGTTCATCCTCAATCCATGCCAGTTTATACGTCTGTCCATTATGCTCCATCTGCGCAACAGCAGGGTGAATGGTCTCACTCTCCGTGACCCGCCGGTAGACATGCAGTGGATGTTCGGCGGTTTGTACACAGAGATAATCCCCGCTGGTCATAACCTGTGTCTCTGGCTCTGGCAAACTGCTGCCAAGTGTTTCATCCAGAAAATGTTGCGTAAAGTTCATGGTATCCCTCCACATCTGTCTTCACATTCTTTCTGATGGGGAAGAATGTGCGCAGCTTCGTCGAACAATTTCTTCCCCTTTCCAATCAAGCCTGGCGCACCCCATATCCTACTATCTTTCAAATCAGCCCTACTTTCCACCAGGCTACTGGGGGCCTCCGTCCACCGAGACGGTTGTCTGTTGGTTGTTTTTTGCGGCATAGCCGCAAAAAACAACCAACAGACAGATTCAAGTGCGCCGCAGATGCATGGTTGCCGCGCAAAGCGACATCTCCGATATCGTATTTGCAACGCCTGCTTTCATCCATTCACCCATCAATTCAAACTACTGCTACTGCTACTGCCATTGCCATTGATGGCAACATGTCCATTCCCACTTCCATTGCCGTTCGTTTCACCCAGTGTACAGCCTTCCAGGTCACGCATATCCATAATGGTGTTGCTAACCACCGTCTTCTGGCTCAAGAAAGCGTTGACAATCTCGTCAACCAGATACATTCCCCCCCGATAGCCGACAATTGCCCGCCGATGGTAGCCAAAGCGGTCTTCCACCGGGAAGCCTGCCCGCACGAGTGGAATATTCTCATCTTCGGCAATAAACTTGCCTTTAGAATGGCCGATAATCAGGTCGACCGGCTCGGCCTTGATGCGTTTGTGCAGCTCGTGCAGGTCGGTCTTCATCATAAATTCGGTTTGCAGATCAAGCTCCTCCGCAAGCTTGAGCATATCCTCGCCCCACGACTTGGACTCGGTTGCCGTCGCGACAAAGCGCGGTTGCAAGCCCAGTTCCGCCGTGAAGCGCACCAGTCCCTCAAGCACATCCGGGTCGCCGTACAGCGCAACTTTCATGCCTGTGACGTACATGTGCGCATCCACCATTGCATCCAGCAGTCGCGCACGGTCCATCTGAATACTGGCTGGTATCTCCTTGCCAGTCATCTCTGCCAACGTATCCAGCAACCTGTCCGTATTTTCAAGCCCTATCGGCATTGGCAGCACCTGCGATGGGACACCATAGCGGCGGTCATAGAGCTGTGCTGCCTTCCCCCCCACATGCTTCTGCAACGCCACCATCCCCAGTGAGTTGGCTGAATCGCGGATTTCATCCAGCGTCGTGCCACCAATGGGAAAATGGGGCTTTTCGGCGTAATGACCTCCGTCGAGCGTATCCGAGTAATCGGTCAGGAAGATGGTTTCAATCCCCATCTCTTTTGTCAGGGCTTTCAGTTCGCGGATGTCACCCGGGTTGACCCAGCCCGGCATAACGTTGACCTTGTTGTTGGGTGTGCGTCCGCGCTTGACAAGCTGGCGAGCCATCACTTCCAAAAAGTTGTCGAAACCGGTAATGTGGGTGCCGATGTAGGATGGTGTGTTGACATCTACAATCGGAATGTCTACCTCTGGATAGTTTTCGAGAAATTCATCTATGATAGCTGGAATGTCGTCACCGATGGTCTCGGAGAGACAGGTGGTGCAGACCGTAATCATGGTCGGGTGAAAGCGTTCATAGATGTTTTTCAGAGCCAGCAACAGGCTTTCTTTACCACCATAGACGGCCGCGCTCTCAGTTAGCGATGTGGTTGCCACTTCACACGGTTCGCGGGTGTGGCGCGTCAGTTGGTGGCGTGGGTAGGTAGCGCAGCCCTGCGAGCCATGGTTTATTGTGAGTGCGCCCTGGATACCATAGGTCGCCAGCATTGCGCCAATAGGAGCACAGGTGCGTGTCGGGTTAATCGCGACAACGCGCTTCTGGCTGGTTACTGCAGATTTTGTCGGTGTTGCAGTTACTGTCGTCATAATCTATCTTTCTCCTTCGTTATCATCTCAGTACATAATTCGAGCGATTACTTGTATTGACTGGTACGATAGAGCGCATTGCCATCACGCATCACTCATCACTGGTATTACACGTCACGGGCTATACCTTGACTGCTGCCGGGATGGGACGGGCTTTCTTTTGCGCTAGTTTCCAGACCGGAGCATTCAGGGCGCGTTCAATGTCACGCGCAAAGTTCACCATACCGCTGTAGCCTGCATAGGGGCCTGTGTCATAGGTATGTCCGTTGACGAATGGAACTCCCACTTTGTAGGAGATATACCGCTCCTTATTGCCTGAGATGAACAGGTCCGGCTTATAGGTCATGAGGATTTCTTCAAGTTCTGGTGCGTTCGGGTTGTCTACAATGAGCGTGCCGTCATTCACCTTCTCATATATCTTGTCATAGTCATCGTGGTGCCCGAATGTTGTAGCCGCTGCAATGACATCCATACCCAGTTCGCGGAGGAGTTCGGGCCAGTGCCATGCACGGGGGCCACCCTGGTAGATGAAGACCCGTTTGCCCTGCAAACGGCTGCGAAACTCGTCTATCTTTGGTTGAATGCGTGCGATTTCACGAGCGATGACCTCTTCCGCTTTTTCTTCAATACCAAAGAATTTGGCCGTTTCGCGCAGAGCCTCCGACATCTGGTTGATACCCCAGAGCGTTACATTGATATAGGGGGTGCCATATTTCTCTTTCATCATGTCGGCAATGTAGGTTGCAGAACGCGCACAGTGGATGACGTTCAACTGCGCTTTGTGCATAACCTTGAGTTCATCCACGCTGACATTGCCCGTAAAGCGGGTGATAATTTTCAACCCCATCGCCTCGAACAGTGGCTCGAACGTGCGAATATCGTGCTTGATGTTGTAGTCACCCACAATGTTGATGGAGTTTGAGAAGTCGCCTTCTGGTTCAACCGAGCCAACCAGTTCCTTGAAAATGGTCTCGTTACCAACGTGATGCCCGAATGACTGGCTCACCCCGGCAAACCCTTCACAGCGGAAGAACACGACCGGCTTGCCGATTTTCTCGGTGGCAATTTTGGCAACATCTTTGCCATCATCACCAATCAGGGCTGGTGCGCAGGTGTTGTAGACAAACACGCCCCGCGCTTCGGGAAATTCTTCAGCCGCTTCAATAATGCTTTGCAGCAAACGGTCTTCGCCCCCAAAGACAATATTCGACTCTTCCATATCCGTGGTGAAGGCGTAGCGCACATGAAAATCGCTATCTGCCAGATGAGGCCGATACCCCCACGAATAGAATGAACACCCGATGGGACCGTGCGTCAGTTGGATAACATCTTTGACGGGGCCACCAACCACCCCACGACAGCCTGCATAGGTACAGCCACGTTCGGTCATATCGCCTGGTGTCGTTTGCGAGTCGGACATGATGGGACACCCGCCGGTTGGCCCTGGCGTACAACTCCCCTTGACGACCATATGCTGCGCACGTTCAGGTATGGTTTTATCACATTTCAAAAGCATTGGTTTTTTCCTCCCTAAAATAATCCTGAGCGATAGGCTCCTTTAACTGCCACCGGCATACGTACTTTGTCATCATTTTCATCGTTATCTTTCAGATTGGTACTGAATTCGGAACCATGCGGCGTGATGCGCGTCTGAAGATCATCGCCACCACAGCCACCCTCGCCCGGCACGCCAATCGCATCGGCGCGGCACTGGGTACAACTTCTGAACTGGTTGATGACTGCCTCACATTCGTTGCGGACGCGCTCAAGCATATCGGCTGAAGGGGGAGCCATGTGTCCAAACTTCGATTCAGGCACGGGGATGAGCGGCATCACATTCATAATGTAGGCACCACGTTCTCTGGCTGCTTTTGCCACCTCGATGAGGTGCGTCTCATTGATACCAGGCATGAGAATGGAATTGACCTTGACGACCATACCGCGTTCGGCTGCCATTTTCATGCCTTCCAGTTGGTTGCGGCTCAGTATCTCGAATGCTTCACGTCCGCGATAGAGCTTGCCCCGATAGCGTATGCCGCTATAGATATGCTGCCCTATTGTCGGGTCTATCGCGTTGATGGTGATAGTCAGCGAGGTTACTCGCGCTTGATACAGATCATCTATGCGGTCGGGCAAGAGCAATCCGTTGGTCGAGAGACAACGGGTCAGGCTTGGCATCGTATCACGCGCCATTGCCAGCGTCTGGAAGGTCTCTTCGTTTGCCAGCGCATCGCCTGGCCCGGCAATGCCGATGACCCGAATGCGAGGCTCGATGTCCAGTGCTTTGTTGACGGTCTCCATCGCCTGTTCGGGCGAGACAACGTCAACCGTGACGCCTGGCCGGTTTTCGTTGGCGCAGGCATATTTACGCACGCAATAGTTGCACTGGATGTTACATTTCGGGGCAACCGGCACATGCACGCGGCCAAATTTGCGATGCGCTTGCTTGCTATAGCAAGGATGATCGCTGATGCGTGGTTTACAACTGCCTCCCCGATATTCGATATAGTCTTGATAATGAGCCATAAAATCCCTACTTTCTGCGCCAGGGGGCGGGAACATGGTGTCTGAGAGGTATCCCGCCTGCTCCTGACGTTTGTTGCTTGCTCCGCCTGCTACCTCAGTCTATGACGCCAAAGTCGCGCATCAAGTCTTCCAGTTCATCCTGCGTGATGGGTGTGGGGACGACGAACATATCGTTTTCCTGGATTTTCTTCGAGAGGGTAAGATATTCGGATGCCTGTGGCAGGGTTTCGTCATATTGCATCACCGTCTGCTTGTTGATTTCTGCCCGCTGGACATCTTTGCTACGCGGAACGAAATAGATCATCTGCGTATTGAGCCGTTTGGCAAACTCTTTGACCATTTCTTCCTCGTTTTCCACCATACGTGAGTTGCAAACGATGCCGCCCAGCCGGGCATATCCCCTGGAAGCGAATTTCTTGATACCTTTGCAGATGTTGTTGGCCGCATAGAGGGCCATATACTCACCAGACGCAACGATGTAGATTTCCTCGGCATAGCCTTCGCGAATGGGCATGGCAAAACCACCACACACCACGTCGCCAAGCACATCGTAGAAAACAAAGTCTACTTTTTCGCCATCGATGCCGTTGTAGGCCCCCAGGTTTTCCAGCGTTTGGATGGAGGTAATAACCCCACGGCCGGCACACCCGACGCCTGGTTCGGGGCCACCTGATTCTACACAGCGGATACCTTTGAAGCCTGTTGACATGAACATATCCAGCGTCACGTCATCCGCTTTAACCTCGCGGAGCGTGTCGAGCACGGTCGTCTGCCGATGCCCGCTGAGCAACAGTCGCGTGCTATCTGCTTTGGGGTCACAGCCAACAATCATGAGCGATGTGCCGCTGGAAGCCATTGCTGCGGCTGTGTTCTGTTGTGTGGTAGATTTGCCAATACCACCTTTTCCGTAGAATGCAACCTGTCTCATAGTTCGTATCCTCCTTACATTACTCTCATATCGTCGAAACGACAGTTTTTTGGAAACAAAACTCCCCTCGTGCCAGATAAAGCCTCTGCTTCCTGGTATGGAACTTTCACAAATCCCTATTCAGATGGGGAGTAAACGTTATTTTCGTGCGTGTAAAATGGAGCCTTACCTTTTTTCTTACGTTTTCGTGATAGCAAACGTTTTTTGTATTCTCTGCATACAATACGTGAATTGCCATCAGTCCTGAAAGACGAAAAGAAACGAAGGTTTTGCTGTTGTATTGCTCCCTCTTTCCAAAAAGTATCAATACATCAGCGGCAGACAGCAGGGCGTTTATCGTTGCCCTTGTTTTTATGGTTGCATTACCATACGCACAGACGGTGGGCGTGTGAGTCGCCTTGACTCAATGGGGCTTGCTTTGATTTCTGGAAATGTTTGCGGTGTGTTTCCGCGAGTATTTCCAACTGACGCTTGTATGATACAAGATTGGGCGGGATAATACTACGGTTAAAGGGTATAAAAAGCTATTCTGATTGTTTGGGTAAACTATACAGGAGAGGGTTATAGCAGTGACGAGTGACGAGTGCTGAGTGCTGAGCGGCTGCAATGCGCTCTATCGCACCAGTTTTCGCAACTATTTACCCGAACATGGGGTTATATATGCATCTGGGTCTGAACGGGTGCGGCTGGTTGTTGTTCTTGTTGCAAGAGAAGTTGGTCAAGCAAAATCTCTGGATTGCAGGCGTCCAACAGTTGAGCATCGTCGTCCACATAATCCATGCGGTGGAGAATGGCAGAGGCTCTCTGAAAAATCGTTTCTCTCTCTACTCGTTCGATGAGTGCTTCCAGGTTTATTCGTTGCAACAGTTTTTTGGTAATGGGACGTTTGGCATCAATGAATGCGATTGTAATAAGGAATCTTCGACATATCTCGTCATTGAGCAAACTGGTTAAAAGGGCCGTTTGTATTGGGTTTTGCATAGGAAGAAAGTAGCAAGTATCATCAAGCAACACCGGTTTCTGTTCTACAGGACCTATAGCCCGAAAAATTGGATTTTTGTGGAGACCGGAAATGGCAATTTTATAGGGAGCGAACGTATATGGGCCGATACCAAACATTGCAAATCGCGGTTGATTGGCATAGATTGACGATTTTCTGTTGTCGAGGCTACGTGCATGGTGTACAAGGTAGAGCCATAATTGTGGAGCGGTCTCTTGTAAAGTAGCGGTTGCATCACCCATTTTTCTCTGCGTAACGATAACAAAACGGTGGGGGGGGGTATTTTTTGCTACATCCGTTCCCTTCAAAAGAGGATAGACATATTCTTCTTCTACCACAACCGTTTCCCCCATCTTGTTCAGCAAGGCTCCACGCTCAATACGCGTGAGTTCCATAACGGACGCAGCATCATGTTTGATACCTTGCCGCCATATCAAAGGAAATTCCCCATCGATATGCTCAAATTCTGCATAATTTTGCGCATTGGCAATGAGGAATCCTTTCTTGACGCCAATATGATACGCTGGCTCCTCTTCTTGCAGATGAGCATAGACCGTTGCCTGATAGGTTGCTGGTCTTTCACCAACTTGTACACAAAACAAACAGGCATCAACCGAGGCATTGAACCATGTTTTTGCATCAATACTGGTTAGCGATGCATGCGTTATCGGTAATGATTGATCAGAACAATATTTCAAGACATTACGTGCTACACTTGTTTTGCAGAGCAGGGCAATCGTGGGTTTTTCGGTTTCTAATTCCATAATCAGCTTGATCCAGATATACTCAGCGATGTCAAAGTTTGCGCTTCCAGTTCTGGCTTCCAATCCACGAAATCTTTTCAGATTTACTTTTTTGGGAAGATTCTGACTGGAAAGGGAACCAAGTGCTGCATTTGTTACCCAGGGAGGGTTGCCAACAACCAACAGGGGATCATTGGTCTTCCATTTAATCTGCCGCTGCAAAGGAACTTCAAAAAGGTTTGCCTGTTGCACACACATGTGTGTTTTGCTCGTATCAACCGGGATGTTGCGGGCAATTCTACAATAGTCTGATTGTAGCTCTAATGCCTGGATTTCACGTGGGGGAGAAGCCAGTTGAAGTAACCCGGCGATGAAGTTGCCTTTTCCGCAGGTTGGTTCGAGAACACGGGGATGAAGCAAGCCCTTTTTTCTCAGGTTGACCAGCACTTCGGCAACAAGGCCAGTGGGGGTTTGAAAGTCACCAGTTTCATGCACCAAGAAGGTTCTCCGTTCCTGCTTCACCTTGCGATGCAAAGCCAATAACTCTGGTATACTGTAGCCTCCACTGCAACGCGTTTGAGATTGTCAGGTAGCCTATGAGTGGGGGATTTCGCAAAATTTCTTGAGCCATTCTGTCCAGTCCTACCTCGTCCAGCGGCAAGTTTCTCTCGACAAGGAAAGCTTGAATATCATCTTGATTGCCATTGCGTCGTAAAATCTCATTCAGCCCGTATGTCGTTTGATAATCGGCTGTTCGCTCTTTTTCGAGGAAAATGACGAAGTTGAACTTCAAGAGTGCAGTTTCATTCGCCGGCTGATCTATCTTTTCATAAACAAATACAATGAGATGGTACCCTAAACCATAGATTTTTTGGCTCGCGTTGCGAAAAGGACACGAGGATTGGGGTTGACGAATCGAGGTAACTTTCAAGTCAACGTCTAAATCAGGAAAGTCAATGCCACTTGCTGTGTTGCCTTTTTTGAAGACATATCTTTCAGCAAGATATGCATAAAAGGCATGCTCAACGTAAGTACCAACCGCTTTCCCGTCAGTTGTGCGATGCATGCCCTGTATGGGCGTTGAACTCAGATAGTTGGCAAAACGAGAGGCTTCTCCTTTGAGCAGAGATAACGTGAGATCAGGTAATTCCAATGGTTACACTCCCATGTCGTGGTTATACACACTGCTTCTCTTCTGCTTATCATCAGGTTATCTCGCATAATACCATAAGACACGAAAAAGGGGGAGGGTAGCGAGAAAAATCATCCCTACCCTCCCCATAATACGAACGGGCATAGAATGCCTGCAAAGACTCTAGTAGCCCATACCGCCCATGCCGCCCATACCGCCCATACCGTCCATACCACCACCGGCCGGTTTCTCTTCCGGAATCTCGGTAATGAGGGCTTCGGTGGTCAGGATCATGCTGGCGATACTGACCGCATTCTGCACGGCACTGCGGGTGACTTTGGCCGGGTCAATGATACCCTGCTCGACCATGCTGGCAAACTCGCCACTCATGACGTTGTAGCCATAGGTCGGGTCGTTCTTTTCGGCCTGGTGACGACGTACTGCGTCTACGATAACAGCGCCGTCTTCACCAGCATTCTTTGCCAGCGTGCGCATGGGTTCTTCCAATGCACGGCGCAGAATTTGCAACCCGATCTTTTCATCCTGGTTGCTGGTGGTGATATTTTCTAGCGTACTTATTGCATTGATGAGGGAAACCCCACCACCAGGAACGATGCCTTCTTCAACAGCAGCGCGGGTAGCACTGAGTGCGTCCTCGACGCGGTGTTTCTTCTCTTTCAGCTCTGGCTCGGTTGCGGCACCAACTTTGATGACAGCCACACCACCGGAGAGCTTCGCCAGCCGCTCTTGCAGTTTCTCGCGGTCGAAATCGCTATCGGTCTGCTCAACCTGAGCGCGAATCTGCTCAATGCGAGCACGGATGGCAGCTTCGTCACCGCGGCCTTCGATGAAGGTTGTGTTATCTTTGGTGGAGACGATGCGGCGAGCGCGGCCCAGGTCTTCCACCGTGACGCTGTCGAGTTTGCGACCAACTTCTTCGCTGATAACTGTACCACCACTGAGGATAGCAAGATCTTGCAACATGGCTTTGCGGCGGTCACCAAAGCCCGGTGCTTTGACGGCAACAACATTGATCATGCCACGCATCTTGTTGACCACCAGGGTTGCCAGGGCTTCGCCATCGATATCTTCCGCGATGATGAGCAGGTTTTTGTTGATCTGCAGAACTTTTTCCAGGGTCGGGACGATCTCTTGAATGCTGCTGATTTTCTTGTCAGTTATCAGGATGAAGGGATCGTCGAGTTCTGCTTCCTGCGTTTCGCTGTTGGTGATGAAATAGCCGGAGATGTAGCCACGGTCAATCTGCATACCTTCGGTGTAGTCGGTTTCGTAGGCAATACCCTTGCTCTCTTCGACGGTGATGACGCCCTCCTTGCCGACTTTCTCCATCACCTCGGCAATCAAATCGCCGATTTCGCGGTCGGCTGCACTGATGCTGGCGACGTGGGCAATTTCCTCGCGGTCACGGACTGCTTTGGCAACGGACTTGATCGAGCCAACGATTGCTTCGCAACCTTTGTCCAGCCCCCGCTTGATCTGCATCGGGTTGGCACCTGCAGCGACAACTTTGAGACCTTCATTGACAATGGACTGAGCGAGCACTGTTGCGGTAGAGGTTCCATCACCAGCAACATCATTTGTCTTGGTGGCTGCCTCTTTGAGCAACTGCACGCCCATATTTTCAAAGGGGTCTTTCAGCTCAATTTCTTTTGCAACCGTTACACCATCGTGCGTGACGGTGGGTGAGCCGAACTTTTTGTCAATAGCCACGTTGCGACCGCGCGGCCCCAGCGTCGTTTTGACCGCATCGGCAACGGTATCTACCCCAATTTTCAGCACACGACGTGCCTCTTCATGAAAAAAGAGTTGGTTAGCCATAAAATCTCTCTCCTCCTCTGGTTACTTCTGGATAATGCCCAGAATATCTTTTTCAGCGAGAATCAAATACTCTTCGTCGTCCATTTTGAACTCGGTACCACCATACTTTGCAAACAGCACGCGGTCACCAACTTTGACGTTCATCGGAATTATTTCGCCTTTATCATCGCGACGTCCTTCACCAACTGCCAGAACATCGCCTTCCTGTGGGCGCTCTTTGCTGGCCGTGTCGGGCAACAAAATGCCCCCTTTGGTTTTCTCTTCACGTTCTGCTGGTTTGACCACGACGCGGTCACCCAGCGGACGAATGCGAAAATCAGCCATTATGT
The DNA here is from genome assembly GCA_964346425.1 of uncultured Chloroflexaceae bacterium. Taxonomy (GTDB): domain Bacteria; phylum Chloroflexota; class Chloroflexia; order Chloroflexales; family Chloroflexaceae; genus JAAUSY01. Next base: position 11,052 of record CAYFVX010000007.1, read on the forward strand.
TACCTCCTTGATAACCCTTCTGTTTAAGATCAAGCTCCTTGTTGTGAGCTATTAGCAATCATACTGTGAGAGTGCTAAACTCAATGGCTTCTATGGTATTGAAAGAGGGCGGGTTTGTCAAGAGAATTTGCTGGCACTCATGTTAGAAGAGTGCTAGAATTTTGCCAGTGATACTAAATTCGAGCGCTCACTTGTATTAACTGGTACGATAGAGCGCATTGCAGTCACGCATCACTCATCACGCATCACTCGTCACTGGTATGAGGCGTGCAGATAGTCGGTGTGCATGATATCTGCGGAAAGAAGTTCATCCACTAGCAACCCGAAATGTCGTCCCTCAAGATGAATAATGAGCACGGGTTGTTCAAGTCTTAAAGGTCCATGATGCAGCAGATGGGGAAACAAGGAGAGCACAAGCAGCATTTTGTCCTGAAACAGCGTTGTGCCAACGATATGTGGCTGAGTGAAGGGCAATGGTGTATAGCTTCCCAGTTGTTGGATAGCGGTAATCAGCGAGGCGGGAATAGCAAAGAGGCAACGACCAGCACAAAAGACGATCATATTTTCAGGCATATGCTGGGGAAAGAACAGCAGATTATGGTCTGTGAACAAACAGCTAATAACTAGCCCGTGGGTAATGAGAAACTGCCAGAGATTGTGTTCAGTTCGCGCATAATCTGTGGTATCTGGTTTCATGGGGATGTTCCTGAAGAGTGAAGAAGTGTGATAATCTCTAGGAGAAATGCTGGTTTGTTGGGTAAGAAACAACGGTGACAACAAAAATTTCCATTATAGTTATCCTCGCCAAACCTGTTTTGCCTGTGCATGCCTTCCCGTTATAAAAAAAGCGAGGGGGGGCGGCGTACCGCCCCGTCTTACTTCTCAAGAGAGGTTATGAGAGGATGCTTGGGGAGGCTTGCATGGGGCCTTTGGAAGCGAACTAATAGAGCACATACCAATGGTGACATGTTTTTGGTATGGCTACTGTTCTTAGTATATGTTCTGGGCAAGCAGATTTGAAGGGAAAAAACATGGAGATTATCTGGAGAAATCTCCATGTTGGCGTGGGGTGTTTGCGTTTTTCGACGAAGTCGAAAAACGCAAACACCCCACCAGAAAGCTTTGGCACGCTCTTGCGTGCATTTTTCGCCTTGCGCAAGCAAAAAACACCACACAGATAGGGGGTTATTCTTCGGTTGGTGCAACCAGTTTATACCCTGCGCCCCGAACTGTGATGATATAGGTGGGATTAAATTTTTTGCGCAGGTTGCGAATATGCGGACCCAGCAACATTTGCGCGTCGGCATCATTGGTATCAAGCTGATGGGTAACCTGGATGATATCCTGGTATCCACACACACTACCTGCATGCTGCGCCAGATAGGATAAAAGTGCGTACTCGATGGGCGTTAAGAGAATATACTTGCCCTCGAAGGTTACTTCGTGGCGTGTTTTGCCAATGGCAAGCCCACCGACACGCACCATTTCCTGCGTGGATGCGGTAGTGGGTGATATTCCTGGCGCAGGATTGCGCGCATCAGCGTCCGTGGTTCTGCTTGTATGATTATGCAGGACTTTGATAAGATTCTCGGCCGCATCACGTATCTGACGTTCTGCAGTGTGCCGTTGCGCTGCACCTTCGACACACGACAGGATATTGTCATCAACACACGGTTTGAGCAGATACGCAAACGCTCCCTCATTGACCGCATCAATGGCTGTATCAAGCGAACCATGCCCCGTGAGCAAAATAACCTCTGGCCGGTTTGACTGATGACGTGCCGCATGCAGAACATCAATGCCGCTCACATTCCCCAGAATAATGTCCGTCAAAACAACATTGAATGTTTTCTGCTCCAACAGTTCAATTGCCATTTCTCCATCAGGTGCCTGGGTAACAGTATAGCCCGCATGCTGGATAAGATAGGCAAGCGTCATCCGGGTGTTGTCATCATCCTCAACGACCAGTACATGTGGTTTCATCATTGTGTCCTTTTCACCATGTCAGGCTGCTTTAGATCTCTGGCAACGACCACGTTCTTTACTTTCACTTTGTTCTCTGCAAGCATGAGACGTGCAACCAGTCCATTTTGTTTCAACTGGCGACTGGCAACGTTATGAGAAAAGTGCTCCCCTCATCAGGGGTGCTTTGCACCTGGATAGAGCCACCCTGCTGCTCAACGATCTGCCGACTGATTGCCAACCCCAGGCCCGTCCCATTTTCCTTGGTCGTTACAAAGGGTTCAAAAATCTGGGTCCGCAAATCCGCGGTGATACCGTGGCCCGTGTCGCTAATAATGATCACTATCATCGGAGTCTCGAATTGCTCATGCTGCTGCCAGGAACGCATATCTGCCAGAGCTTTTTCTACCGCCACCGGCCACTGGCATTTTTCGCTGGCTGGTGTGCTATGAGGATGAGCCAGACAGGTGACGACTTCCAGTTTTCCGCCCCTGGGCATAGCATCAATGGCATTGATGAAAAGATTGAGCAGCAACTGGGTCAATTCATCAGTACGCGCCAGCAAGGGCGGGAGTCTGGATGCCAGATGCTTATGTATCTCAACCCCATTATCTTTCAGTTGTTTGCCAAGTAAGAGCAAAATACGCTCAATCAGCACATTGATGTTCATGCGCTCATACATGGTTGAGACAGGACGATAGAGGTCAAGAAGCTGATGGACAATCCGCCCTACCCGTTCAATTTCGTTCTGGGCAAGTGATAAAAACAGATTCCGTTCTTCCCTATCGTCTATCTTGCGGAGCAGTCCAAGCGAATTTTGCAATGATTGCAGCGGTGTATTGATCTCGTGGGCAACACTGGCAGCCAGACGACCGCCAGCCGCAAACCGTTCATTTTGAATAAGTTGTGCCTGCAATCGTTTGCGTTCGCTGATATCCTGAACCATGATAATGAGTGCCGTCGGATAGCCGTTACTATCTGCAATGACGGAACTATTGACTTCAGCAGGGAAACGACTGCCATCCTTGCGACACAGCGTATATTCGATATTTCTGAGATTACCAGATTCGATAACCCGTTGCATATGCGCCATTGAACCAGAATCAGCCGCCTCGAAATCTATCAAATCGGTGCCATGTCGACCACATAATTCTTCCGTAGAAGCGTAGCCAAAAAGCGTGGTGGCTTGCGGGTTGCAAAAACGGATAATCCCTTCCACATCGGTGAGCAAAATGGCACTGGGAGAAATTTCTACCAGCGTGCGATACCGTTCTTCACTCTCGCGCAGCGATTCTTCCGCCTGCTTCCATTCTGTCAGATCGAGAAATGCCACCTGAAGGGCCGGCTTGCCATACCATTCGATGCGGCTCACGTTGCTCTCAACCCAGCGCACCGAGCCATCTTTCCGCTGGACGCAATACTCGAATCGGGTGGTAGGCAGTTCATTCGCCAGCACTTGCTGCAGATATCCGATGACCTGTGCATGATAGGATGGAGGGATGTGTTCTATAATATCCTGCTCAGACAATGACACGAGTTCTTCGACGGTATATCCTGTGATGGTGGTCATCATGTGATTGACAAAAACAATGCGATGCTCCTGGTAGATGGTCAATCCCTGCAATGAATGCTCAACCAGTGAACGATAGGCTTCCGCGCTTTGCGCCTCGCGTAGCGCGGCAATTTCCTGTTGCTGCGCCTTGACCTGTTCCCGCAACGCACGAAGTTCTTCCTGGAGCGTTTTATCAGTTTGCTGCTCAGGTTGCATCACAACTTGCCCCATTGAAATGTTGTCGCCTATGGTGCCCATTGCGGGTGGGTATCAAGGGATGGCTGGTTGGTCAGTTGGCGCACTCCACTCCCATCGCGCTCCATTCGATAGATGTCAAAATTGTTCGGTTCCTGGCGATCGCTGGCAAAGACAAGTGATTTTCCGTCTGGTGACCAGTCCCCAGGCCAATCGCTCCCCGCATGGTTGCTCACATTGCGCAACTGTGAACCATCCGCCTGGATAGTGTAGATTTCCTGATTGCTTGCTGTTCCACCAGAAAAGGCAATTGTTTTTCCATCTGGCGACCAGAATGGCAAGGTGCCGCCTCCTTCGACTTGTTCCGTGAGGTTCCGTGCGTTGCTGCCATTGGCCTGCATCACCCAGATATCGAAGAAGCTCTGCTGCTCACGCTGAAAGGCGATGTGGCTCCCATCTGGCGACCAGACGGGCACGAGGTCATCTTCTGGCGAAAACGTCAGGCGTGTTTGCCCTGAGCCATCAGCCTGTATAACATAGATGTCTGCATTGCCATCACGCCATGAAGTGAACGCAATCGAAGTCCCATCAGGAGACCAGGCGGGGAAATTCTCGCTTCCCTCGGTTCCGTCGGTGAGGCGGATAAGACCGCTCCCATCTGCATTGACACTATAGATTTTGCGCTGGTTGCCCGCCGGGTTCTCAGTTGGTGCGCGGTTGGAGGCGAACACAATACGGGTGCCATCCGGCGACCACGCAGGTTCTTCATCGCTGCCGGGTTCCGTCAGTGGCTCTCCCAGGTGGGTACTCAGATTGAACATACCAGTACCGTCGGCATTGACGATGCGAATGTGGGAAGTGCGCGAAGGACCCGCTCCACTCACATCTACAAACACCACACGGCTCCCATCCGGTGACCAGCGTGGCGAGAAGATATCGCCTTGCTCGGATGCGACCAGCAGGCGTTGATTATTCCCATTGGTATCCATAATGAAAAGGTCATTCTGTGATCGCTCATTGTTGCGGTCGGAGAGAAAAACAATCTGCCCGCCGTTGTCAGATGGTCCCGCACCCGCATCAGCCGAATCTGCATACACCATAGTGCCCAACAGACCGAGCAAAATAGCGTAGGGCGGGGTATTTTCTGGATGATACTCCATCCGCCGACGCTCAAAGTATTGCACCGTGCCGGTCCAGTCGCCAATGGTTTCTTCCATTGGCTCGGTGATGGGGTAGCCATAGCGTTCCATGCCGCCATGCGTGAGCCAGTAGCCCAGGAACGGTTCACAGAGGGTATGCTGCGTTGCGGCAAAGAAGCGACAGTCAGAGGGGGTATCCTCTTCTGCTGCTGTTGGCAGGCTTTGCCAGGGACGCCCCTGCATTTCCAGCACTTGTGCGCCCAGCCGCCCGGCCATCACGCCCTGCTCGCCGTGGTCTTCCAGCCGGTCGCGCTCGAACCATTGCAGGGGGCCGGTCCAATCCTCGACAGTCCCGCTATGCATGGGGGAGAGAGGGTAGCCAAACACCGGCAATCCGCCATTGTGTTCCCAATAGGTGCGAATGGAACCGCTGATGCAGAAACCGGTTTCTGGAAAGCAGCGTTCGTTGTTCTGGGCATACGATGGGTTTATTGCCAGCAATGCCAGCAGCACGATGAGGGCAAAGAATGTGATGGAGATACGAGCTAAACGCGTGCGTTTTCCTCCTGCTTTTGAAGTCACCGTGGGACTCCTTCCTGTTCATAGAACTCTGATGGTAAACGCGGTTCTGGTTGTAGAGACGTTGCATGCAACGTCTCTACAACCGCATCAATTCGTGGTATTC
>CAYFVX010000008.1:0-16519 GCA_964346425.1 uncultured Chloroflexaceae bacterium
GTTTCGATTGTCTTGATTATAACGGGCGCGATAGATTGGACCCACCGCTATATTTATACGTTCGTCATTCTGGGTGCCGCGTTGCTGACTCTGGTTATTCATGGTATCGGTATCGTGCCGGAGATGAACCTGCTTAATGCAGCGGTGGGGATGCTGATCAGCGGTATCTTTTTTACCATGCTGTTCATTCTGGCAAAGTTTCTCTTCCCGGCTCGCTCAGTGCCGTTTGGCCTGGGTGATGTCTTTCTGGCTCTTTTCATCGGGGCTGCTTTTGGTCTGACGCGGCTGGTGTCCACACTGACCTATGGGGTATTTATGGCAGGGGCAGTAGCCGTGCTGATAGTGTCAGCCAGGCATCTGCTGCACCGCAGGGTGCCGGAATATATGTCCTATGGCTCGTATCTTTGCCTGGGTGCCATCGTCTATCTGCTGGTGCAGGGATGGTAATAGCAGTGACGAGTGATGAGTGATGAGTGATGAGCGACAGCAATGCGCTTTATGGTTCCTCGCGCACTCCATATTTTGCCAGCAACCCCAGTGCCGTGGGGCCGGTCAGGAAGGTATACAATTCCTGCACCGCCCGCGGTGCATTGCGCTCACGCAGGCGGAGCACATACCATTCCTGTTGCAGTGGTACACCACTCAATTGCACGCGGTCCAGCGTGCAATCGGCGGGTATACGCGATGCAGGCACAAAGGCCAATCCCATCGCATTTTGCACTCCCTGCAACATCATCCCCACACTGTCGGTTTCAATAGCGATATGCAAATCCTGCACCGACACTCCCCGACGACGCAGTCCATCTTCAATCGTGCGCCGCAAAGGAGAACTCTCACAGGGTAATACCAATGGGTAATCGCGCAGCATACCAGGCGTCACTTGCTCGTGCTCGAGGATCGGATAGCCCGACGGTGCAAGCAACACCAGGTTCTCGCTACCCAGAAAAAATGATTCCCAGCCACGGCGCCGCTGTTGTTCCTCCATCAGCAACACCGCAATCTGCTGCGATGTCAGCGCATCCAGCAACACCTCACCAGAAGCAACCCGTACCTCCAGTACGATTTCTGGGAACTGAATAAAAAACACCGACAGCAGTGGTGGCAACAAATGCTCACCACTGCTTGGCGTACATCCGATAACGACTCGCCCGGTCACCTGCCCTCGCAGGGCACGGATATTTTGCTCGGTTCGCTCGGAGAGGCTAATTAACTCGCGTGCGCCAGTCAGCAACTCCTCACCGGCGTGGGTGGGCACCATTTTTTGCCCCACACGCCGAAAGAGGCGAATATCGCCCAGTTGCTCTTCCAATGAGCGAATATGCATACTCACCGCAGGCTGTGACATATGCAGTTGGTCGGCGGCGGCCGTATAATTGCCTGCTTCAACCACCGCTAGAAACGTGCGCAGATGGAGTGTGTTGAGCATCTAAGCCCCCATAAAAAAGAACCCCAATGTCGCAATAAAATAAACCGCGAGCAACTGCATACCTTCCATCCAGTTACTCTTGCCATCCTGAGAGATAATTGTGGCGATAAAGACCGCCATCGCCAGCATCGCCACCTCAAAAATGCTGAAAAAGAGCGTCATTTCGGGGCCAAACAGTAGGCTGACGAAGACCAGCAACGGTGCCACAAACAGCGCAATCTGCATACTGGATCCAAGCGAAATCGCCAGCGACAGGTCCATTTTGTTCTTGTATGCCACCTGCACACCCACAATATGCTCGGCCACATTGCCCACCAGCGGAATGACGATAACGCCAAGAAAGAGCTCGCTTACGCCCATACGCTCCACCACCGGCTCGACGGCCCCCACCAGGAACTCGCTCAGAAAGACAATGCCAAGTGTACAGATAGCCAGTACGCCAACCGACAGTTTGACGCTCCATCTGGGTGTATGATGTTCTGCTTCTGCCGTGTGGTCATCTACCCCAACCGCTGAGGATTGCTCCTCGTTGCCACCGGTGAAGGAATAGATCAGGCTGAGGACATAGAGAATAATGAGTGTCCCCGCAACCCACAGACTCAGACTATCAAGCGCAGGGTTTTCGACTTCGGTGTTGAAAATCTGCAGGCTGCCCAGTTGCAACTCGTGCAAAACTTCCATCAACGTAGGTACAACCAGCCCGATAACTGCCAGTGTCATCATCGAAGCCGCCATCCCCGCCGTCGAACGGTCAAACCGCTGAATGCCATGTCGCCAGCCGCCCAGCAGCATACTCAGGCCCAGAATGAGCAACAGATTGCCCAGGATAGAGCCAGTGATCGAGGCTTTCACCAGTTCGACCTTTCCCTGGCTAAGCGCGACAATGGTAATAATCAACTCGGCCGCATTGCCCAGCGTGGCGTTGAGCAGACCACCGATTTTCGGGCCGGTGTGGATAGCCAGTTCCTCGGTTGCTTCGCCCAGCAAGCCAGCCAGCGGCACGAGCGCGATACATGAAAAGAGGAAAATGAGCAAATCATTGTGTAAAACAAACTCGGCAACAAACGCCAGCGGAACAAAAATGAGCAAATAGCGTAGCCATTTCACCGCAGTGGGTTTCTCCCTTCATGTTTTTCCCTATGCATCCAAAGTGGCATCATCCGTTGCCGCTTCCGACGCGTGCGCCGCTGCTTCCAGGAGTTCCCGAAACGCCGCGGTATGCGGCACGACGAGGGCTTGTTTGAATAGGGTATGCAACGAGGTTTCGTCCTTCCGTGCTTCCAGCGATGCCTTGAGCTGCTGTATTTCTTCCTCCGAAAGCGCAAAGCGGGTGGTCAGCGTCTCCAGGGTTGCTGTGCGCAATGTGCTCAGAATGCCTTCTTCGCGTCCTTCTTCGATCCCTTCTTCGCGCCCTTCTTCCCGCCCTTCCTGGCGGATTTCCAGTAAGAAGGGGGTATCAAGCAGCAATCCTTCTTCTTGTATCATTTGCTTGACCATTTCCATGATTCCCTTTCTATCAGTTAATGCCAGTAATGAGATGATCAGATTGCGCCGTCGTTCCGCATCTTGCACCTGTTGCAATTGCTGCACCAGTTGCGGGATTACCTGCTCTGGCTTTTCGATACGTGTCTGTCCTATCAATGGGAGCAACTCTGGCTTGCCCAAAGCCAGCAAATCGGTCGCATCCATCTCCCACAAACGCAAGACATCATAGTGCCACTGCATCACGGCACGACTGTCTGCACGTGGTACCTGATGCACTCCCGTGTCTTTTTGCCCGACCCCTTCCCCGACATAAATCACGACGCTGTGTATCCGTTTGTTGGGATATTCCAGGATGAGCAACGTGATATACTCCAGCATCCGCAACGACATAGGACGGGCGGTTGACCGTCCCTGAAACTCGATATGCAGAATAACCTCTTCGCCATTCGCCAGACGGACAAAGAATATCTGATCACTTTTGAGCCGTTCTTGCGAACGGGACAATTCGATGGTGCGGGTTGTTGCTTCCACTACCTGCGAACCCAGCACCCATGTTGCGAAATCTCCAATAAACGTGGTGACGAATTGTTTGAGTGGACTATCCGTTTTTGCCATACAATAGTGGGTTCCTTCTAGCTGTAAGATTACCTTCTCTCTACCTTCTTCTCCGTGTCTCTGCGTTTCTTTCGTTATTCATCCGAATTTTGTGTCCCATCACCGCACCTCTATCTCTTCGCGGTTCAAGATAGCCATATCCGCCTTGTCAAACAATGTTGCAACGATATCATCGTGCTTGTCGCGTCCCAACCGAATAATTTGTCCTTCAGATGCGTGCTCCTCCTGTGCGGCTGTCGTGAAAGCGGTGAGGCAATCACCGCTATGGGTGGTGGCAAATACCTGCACATTCAACCGTCCAGCCATATCGAAAATAAGCCGCCAGAGGTCAAGGAGAGCAGAATAGTGCAGACCGCTCTCTATCTCGTCAATCAGCAGAAAGCCATTTTTGGCAGAGACCAGAGCTATCGCAATGCCAAATAAGCGATTCACCCCTTCGCCAAGATGTTGCATAGGGATCGTATGTGGTGTGCCTTCCTCATTCACCACGGGTACGTATTGCTGGTGATATCCTTTGACACCCACGCGTTTGATACCGGGGTGAATAATGCGGAGTGCGTTGACAACATCCTCCTTCCGTGCTCACACCAGTTCCCACACGCTGCCCTCGCGCCGTTTGGTAATCTGGATCTGCGTGGGGAAGCGGTCTTTCAAATCGTCAATGTGCGTCACGACCAGGATGCGCTTGAAATCATTTTGCACGCTGGTTATCGCCTCGACAAACCGCTCACGCCCATCTGCGTCCAGAGCGCCGAAGCCTTCGTCTATCACCAGCGTTTCCAGGCTGGCACCGGCGCGGCGTGCCAGCAAGCGTGAGAGCGCAACCCGAATGGCAAAGTTTATGCGCATCGTTTCGCCACCGCTGAACGCATCGTAGGAGCGCGTGCCAAGCGCATCCGAAATTTTAATATCCAGCGTCTCCACGGTTTCGCCCTTTTTCGTGCTGCGCTGCATATCAAACGTCACGTGCATCTGATTATCGGTGATGCGATTGAGCAAGCGATTGGACTCGCGCTCAATCTCCGGAATAGCCGTCTCAATCAGCATCGCCTGCACCCCCTTTTTGCCGAATGCCTCCGCTAGCTCTTGAAACACCGATTGCCGCTCGACCAGCGTTTCACGCTCGCTTTGCCGCTGCGCCAGTTGCTCGGCAGCGTCCTGTGCCTTTTTGTAGAGCGTTTGCTTCTCCGAGAGATCGTGCTTCGCCACATCCAGGTCATGACGGTGCTTTGTCACCTGCTCGGCACACTGGCGGGCATGCTGCTGCGCGGCGGGAAACGCCTGCACGTCCTTTTCCAGCGCACCATCTTCGTGCAGCAGTTGCTCTTTATCTGCGCTATAGCGTGCCAGCAGTTCTTCGGTGCGTTGCAGGGCACGGCGGTCGCGTTCCAGGGTGCTTTCTGCCACGCTGAGCCGATGCTCCTCCTCGGTCCAGTGTGCCAGATGCTGCACCCGCTCGCGTGCTGCCTCGTGCGCCTCTTTGCTATAGCCAAGCTCGGCTATCTGCGTCTCAACCGCCCGACCAGCCGCGCGAATATCGTGGCCGTAGTCGCCATCGGCTATCGTCTTTTCCAGGGTGGCAATCTGGCTCTGCGCCTGCGGCACCTGGCTGGCTACCTGATCGAGTTCATCCAGGCGATAGCGCAGGTTTGCCGCTTCGCTCTCCATTGTAGACCGCGCTTCCAGTTGCTTTTCCAGATCATTCTGCCGTTGTTGTACTGTTTTGCGCTCGTGTTCCAGGCGTTTGCTGCTCCAGCGGGCATATGTGGGAGTTTGCCCTGCATCCGCAGTTTTGCGCTTGCCTTTTTTCGCCTGCGGTTGCTCACGCTCCGCACCTGCTTCGGTAAGCTCTGCTTCTACCGTAAGCAGAGCTTCACGCTCTTCCTGCGCATAGTCCCCTGTTTCCAGTTGCTGTGTGACGTTGTCGCGGTCAGCAGTCGCCTGCGCGTGCTCCTGTTGCCAGCTCTCCGCCTGTGCAAGTTGCTGTTGCAGCGTCTCCACCCGTGCAGCTCCCTGCTGCACCTCGGCAAGCTGTGCCTCCTGCTGGCGTATCGTTTCGCGCACTTGCTTGAGTTCGTTTTCCTGATCATCGGCTTCTTTTTTGGCGTGCTTATACTGCTGGCGCAGATCAAGAATTTCTTGCTCATAATGGTCGGCGATCGTCGTGATGCCATCGGGACCCAACTCGCTATTGCACAAGGGGCAGGTTGTGCCGTGCTGGTGTTCATCCGTCAGCAGAGCCTGTCGCTTTTTAATCTCGTCTGCCTGTTGCTTGTACTGCGTGCAGGATGCCCGCAATGAGCCGACCTGTTCACCCATCTCCTGCTCCTGCTGGCGCATGGTTGCCAGTTCCTGCGATAGTTCTTGCATTCGTTGCTGTTGAGCCAGTGCGGTTTCCAGTTCAGTGCGCCAATGTTGCACGTTTGCAATCTGTTTGTCCAGACGAGCAATTTCGCGCTCTTGCTGTTTCTGCTCGTGCAGCAACGCTTCATACTGCTGCTGGATGGTTGTTGCCAGTTCACTCTGCCGCTGCGCCAGGGTATAAACTTGACTGATTTGCTCATCGAGGGTGGCTCGTTGCTCGCGCACGGTTGTCAATTCTTCCGCAAGCGGGGCCAGCGTTGCAAGTCGCTCTTCTTGCGCTGCCAGCTTTGCCTGTATCGCTGGCCGCTGTGCCACCTGTTTCTCAAGCCGCTGCAACTCGCGCTTCCAGCCGTCCAGTTCGCTCTGTAAGCCGCGCAAGGTATCTTTGAGCGCATCCTGATGCTGGCGACGTTGCTCAAACAGTTCATCATAGCGTGGACGCAGTTCTTCCAGTTTCGCCAGGGCTTCCCGCGCATCTGCCAGGTCTGCCACTCCCTGCGCAATCGTTTCGCGCCGCTGCAAGAGAGCTTCGGCCTCTGCAATGGCTGCCCGCAGGTCGGCTATTTCCTGCTCTTGCTGGTGTATATCCTGCTGCAGTGCATTCAGCCGTTGCTGGATTTCCTTGCGGCGTGCCAGTTTGGTCTCCAGCAACCGCACCTTTTCATCCGCGGTTTCTTTCGCTTGCTCACCCGTCGCCAGTTCATGGCGTAGCAACTCAGCTTTTTCTTCGGCCTCCTGCACAAATTGTTCGTAGAGCGAAAGCTTGTCTGCCTCCTGCTGCAAATGCGCAATCATGCCATCCAGCGTTTGCACCTGCCCGACCAGTTCTTTCGTGCGTTTTTTCGCTCGATCTTCAAGCATGGCATAGTCACGCAGATCGAGTATATCTGCAAGCACCTGTTTGCGCTCACCGGGCGTTTTGCGCGTAAACTCGTCAGCACGGCCCTGCACCAGAAAAGAGGCGTTGATGAAGGTTTCATACTTCATGCGTAGCAATTGCTCAATAACGCGCTCGGTCTCGGTGATGGTCGTGGCTCCGATAGGTCGCCAGCCGCTTGCATCCTGCACCAGCAGATCTAGCCCGCCGCGGCTACTACTCCGCTTGCCGCTTTTGCTCATCTGCCGCCGCCGGCTGACGCGGTAGAGTTGATTGTTGAGCAGAAAAGTCAATTCTACGACCATCTCCCGCTCATTTTGCGCGATAAGTTCATCATCGCTCATCCGCGCCTTGCCCCACAATGCCCAGGTAATCGCATCGAGCAAGGCGGACTTGCCAGCCCCATTCTCGCCGGAAAGGCAGGTGACGTGCAGACCATCAAACTTGAGCGGCGGAAATTCGCCCCGATAACACATGAAATTTTGCAAGACCAGCTCGTAGGGAACCATTGTCAGGAGACCTCTTTCTGATTATGTGGATAGCATGACACCAGTGATACCATGTTCGCTTGAATGGTTAAATAAACCACCAGGACGCCAAGAACGCCAAGATTCGGGCAAAGAGATGAGAAAAACCTTGTTCTCTCTGTGTCTCCATGTCTTTGTGGTGAAACAACCTGCATATCCGAACATGGTCTGAACAGTGGATAGTGGACAATTTGTCTGGAAGCATCCTGTCCACTTCACTTGCCCATATCTATGATACCAGATTTCGCTCATTCCAAACCTCAACAGGTGTCCCCTGTTTTGTATGCTGCTTGCGCACGGCAAAAACCGCACGCAACTGCGTAGCTACAGCAATGGGGAGCATGAGGGACTCTGGTTCCCTCTCACACCCGCAAGTGAACCCCATTGAGCCTTGAATCCCTCAACGCACCTCCAGCACATACGGGTGTGCATCGTCTGGATCGTAAGGCGTAGCCGAAAACTCGACGGCCAGCGTATAGTCCAGTGGCATGAACACATGCGCACAGCGGGGTGCTATCTCGACGAGCATGCCGGCGGTGATAATGTGTGTTTCCATCTCGCCGCTGTCAATATCTTTGAAGACCGCCCGGAGTTTTCCTGTGATGACATACAAGAATTCGTGCTTGCCCATGTGGTAATGATTGCCCCGGGCAACATCCGAGCGGTGCGCGAACTCCAGCGATGCCAGATAGCGAAAGGGTTGGTCGCGCACAATCTGCGCAATTTCGCCGGCCGGCGTCATAATTCGCCCTCCATCCTGTGGTGGCTGTGCCAGCGGTGGTGTATAGATCGGAAATGTGGTTATCACCACTTTGGTACAGGACATTATCGTGCTTGCTCCATTCGCCATTCTGCATTCTCCATTGCTCAGTCCTATGGTATCATACATCAGAACATATAGCTGGAGTACACCATGATACCAAGTCGTCGCCTGCTCATGCTCTTGCTCCTGGGAGCACTCCCCATCGCCGGGGCATCACTTGCACCTGCGCTGGTCTGGCTGGCAATCCTGTATTTTCTGGTAGTTGTTGTCCTGGTCGGGGTTGACCTGTTGCTGACGCCACCACCCGATGCCATTGAAACTGAACGTATCCATGACAGCCGCCTGTCGCTGGGAGCCGATAATCTGATAACCGTCTTGCTGGCAAACCGTAGCCCCCGCATTATTCGATTTACATTGCGGGACGAATACCCCTACCAGTTTCCATGCGAAACAACCTGGCTCAAGGGTGAAATGTCACCCTATGATATTTTTGAAGCCCGCTACCATGTGCATCCGCTGCAGCGCGGCGATTATCATTTTGGTGATACCAACCTGCGCTACCACAGCCTGCTCAAGACCTTCATCCGCCAGGCCCGCTATACTACCGCCTCCGATGTCAAAGTCTATCCCAACGTGCTGGAAGTGCGCAAGTATGACCTGATGGCTCGTAAGGGAATGCTGTTTGAGATGGGGTTGCGCCAGGCGCGTATCTATGGCGTCGGCAATGAGTTTGAACGGTTGCGCGAGTACAACACGGATGATGAATTTCGCCGCATTAACTGGAAGGCAACTGCACGGGCTGGCAAACCGATTGCCGCTGAGTATGAGACCGAACGGAGCCAGCACGTGATGAGCGTGATTGATGCTGGTCGGTTGATGCGCCCGCCGGTGGGAAATCTGGCAAAACTGGATTATGTGATTAACACTGCGCTGTTGCTCTCGTATGTGGCGCAGCTCAAGGGTGACCATATCGGGTTGCTCACCTTTGCAGACCAGGTGGGGACGTACCTGGCCCCCAAACGGGGCAAAAGCCAGTTTTACCGTATGCTGGAAGCCCTCTACAATGTGCAATCGCAACCTGTGGAGGCGGACTATGCGCATGCGCTGAGCTATTTGAGTCTGAAAAACAAGCGTCGCTCGCTGGTGATTGTCTTTACCGATCTGGTCACGCTTGATGCAGCGCAACCGCTGATTGCCAATATGTCCCGGCTGGCGCAACGCCATCTGCCTTTGTGCGTGACTATCAGCGACCCCAACATCACCAACCTTGCCCGGCAACCTGTTCAATCCAGTGACGAAGTCTACCAGCGGGCCGTCGCCGAAATGTTGCTGGATGAACGGCAGGTGGTGCTCGATACGCTCAACCGGCATGGGGTGCTGACGCTGGATGTACCGGCCGATAAGCTCACGATAAGCGTTATCAACACCTACCTTGAATTGAAAGGGAAAGGAAAACTGTGACCACACGACTCCAACAACAAATCGCGTTCATTCTCGAAATTGACCAGCTCAAGCAGGTTTTCCGTCAATCCTATTTGCTTGATATGTCGCGTACCGAGAATGACGCCGAACATTCCTGGCATCTGGCAGTTATGGCCCTGCTGCTGGCCGAACATGCGGCGCAACCGATAGATGTTGCACGGGTCGTCAAAATGGTGATTCTACACGACATAATCGAGATTGATGCGGGCGATACGTTCCTCTATGATGAGGTGGGCACGCAGGACAAAGCAGCACGTGAGCAAAAAGCCGCCGATCGCCTGTTTGGTATGTTGCCAGCAGACCAGGCGGCCGACTTTCGTGCGGCATGGGAAGAGTTTGAAGCACGCCAGACGCCAGAAGCACAGTTTGCCGCCGCGCTCGATCGCATCCAGCCATTGCTGCACCACTACCACACGAGAGGCGAAACATGGCGGAAGCATGGCGTGACGTATGAGATGGTCATGGCACGTAATCGCCACATTGCCGAAGGCTCGCCGGCTCTCTGGGAACTTGCGCAGCAGGTTATTCAGCATGCCGTGGATGAAGGTTTTCTCAAACCAGCATAGTCTCACGAGTACCATGTTATACTAAAGGGCAACACCTGCTTTTTTCTTGTCCAACATCATATGTCATCAGTTGGGCAATGCAGAAAAAGAAGGAGACAAGGATTCACCGTTGGTTTGCTCTGGTCCCGTGCTGATGAGAAGGCAACACGCATCATGGTTCCACCTGCACAACAGTCTAACCGTATTACGCCAGCCATAGAAGACTATCTGAAAGCTATTTATACCCTCCAGCAAGAAGGGAAAGAAGTCACCACCTCTTTGCTGGGTGAACAACTTGGCGGCTTCAAGCCTGGTTCGGTAACCGGGATGCTCAAAAAATTAGCCGAATTGCATCTGGTGGTGTATACCCCTTACCAGGGTGTTCGGCTCACCGCTGCCGGCGAAAAAATTGCCCTGGAGGTTATTCGCCATCACCGCTTGCTTGAACTTTACCTGGTCGAGGCTCTGGGGTATAGTTGGGATGAAGTGCATGAGGAAGCGGAAACGCTTGAGCACCATATCAGCCCCAAATTTGCGGCTCGTATTGCCGAGCAACTGGGCAATCCTACCTTTGACCCGCATGGTGACCCGATACCGACGCTTGATGGAGAAATTCCGAGCAGTGCGGATGTCTGTCTGGCGGACCTTGAGATTGGCTCACGCGCCTGCATTGTGCGCGTCTGTGAACAAAGCTCCGACCGTCTGCGCTATCTTGCAGAGCTAGGACTGGTGCCAGGAGCTGTCATTCTGGTTACAAACATTGCTCCGTTTGAGGGACCGGTCTCGATACACGTGCAAAACATGATTCATACGCTGGACCAGCGTATGGCTCGCACTATCCTTGTCGACCATGGCTAAGAATATGGTATACTGGAGCATTGATGCCAGCAAGGTGTCTGGTATGGTTCCCCTGGCTGGTAAACATAGAGCACTGTGTTCGTCAGGGTTTGAACTTTAAGAGGAATAAAATAAATACTTTGGCAGAAGCATTTTTTGGATCAGACAGATAAAGGAGCCAGTTATTCGTATGCCACGTCATTCACGTTCTCGACCGCGCCGGGCCAAAGAGTGTGAGTTTACTTCGCTTGGGATTGTCCCAGACTACAAGGACGTCAAGCGTTTGCAAAAGTATGTTACTCCACAGGGCAAAATTTTGCCACGCCGCAGAACCGGCGTCACGGCAAAGATGCAACGCAGGCTCGCCGTGGCGATTAAACGTGCTCGCCATATGGCCCTGTTGCCCGGTGCCCCGAAACACACCCGATCTTGAGCAGTAGTGGGTTTTTCGACGAAGTCGAAAAACCCACACACCCCACAGGGTTGCCTCATCAACGAGGGTTACCTCGTCGCTACAAACTCCGCTTACAAATGGGAAGGAAACCCACACATGTGCGTGCCAGCCTATTCTGGTGGGGTTTATAGTTTTTGCGGCGTAGCCGCAAAAACTATAAACCCCACGCTAAAGCGGAACATGAGGATACCTGATATCCGTCTATGTGACGCGACCACTGCGCAGCAACCTGCTGACAGGTTTTGCCGCGAAAAGACGAACTTGTGGGCAAATCCTGTGGTTACAAGACTCTGTTGGTAAAGTCCCTCCAAGCTCTGGAAACGCAGGCATCTTGCTTGCCCCGGACAGGGGTTTGGCACCGCCAAACCCCTACCTTATAACCCAAAACACATTTACCAACAGAGTCTCCAAGCCGCGGCTACGATTTCTCATCACTCATCACGCGTCACTGGTATCACGCATTGTTTGTTGGGAGTACCCCAAATTTTTCCAGGTGGGGAGTAAGAATAGTTGCTGCATTGCACAACTTGATCCGCTCAGCTACATAGTCCTGGTCGAGCGTCTGACGTTGCGCAATGGAAGCAGCATCGTCATAATCTTTCTGCCCTTCTGCCATCTGGTCCGACACCAGCAGTTTGTGGATCAGCGCATCTTCCGGGGCCAGGAAGGATACCCGCGAACCAAGCAATGGCATGCGCCGCAAATGGTCAATCATGGGTTGATCGAGCTTAAATGGGTAGCTTATGCCGCCACGTCTTACACTCAAATCTTCACACAGGTTGATACCACTCCACATAATACGTCGTCCATCAAACTGCCCGATGCGTTTGGCATCTTTCATAGCCTGGGACAACACTTTGAGCGAGCCTGTTGTTACTACGATGTCAATGTTCCTGATGGGCCGACGATTTCCATAAAGATGGGCTGAAGATCCTCCATAGATACCCCAGACAATGTCATGCGCATCAAGCAAGCGTTGAATGATTCCCAGATTGCCAGCAATAAGCGACATAGAAGTACTCCTCTAATGTTCTAATGTTTCAAAGAATGTGAAGTGGTTTGTCGGGAAGTAAGTGGACGGTTGGATGCTTTGAGTGCTCGTGGTTGCCATTGACTTTTCTGTAATTCCATTTCAAGGTACTGCACCCAATACCCTTGCGAATCACGCCGAAAGAACGGTTGCATATCTTGAAACTCTGGTTTCTCCAGAAGCTTCAGACAGGAATTATTTCGAGCACGACGCCATTCACGAGCTGTGACCTGAAACCCCAGATGGTCATAACAACGAACTGCACGGAGATTGCATGCTGCGACATCAAGATACATCGTCATAAAGTGAAAAGGCCCAAAAAAATGATCCAGGAAAATAGTCAATATTTCTGTTCCAATACCACGCCCAATATACAGGGCGTTCATTGAAATACCAAAACGTGCCCGTCGTTTCCATTGTTCTATATCACGCAACGAAAGACGCCCAATAATCTGTTCAAACGTATCTTCTATCGCCCAGACCTGGCGCATCCCTAAATGAGAAGAAAAGAACGAAAAAAAATCCCCTTTGGTAGATACAGGTCTGGGAAGATTCCACAGCGGACTGAAAGGGTCCGTATAGCTCGGCCATTCTTGCAGAGCCGCATCATCCGAAGGTAGCCAGGGCCGAATACGCACATGTGGGCCCTGCATTGAACGAGAACGCTGTATGCTCACCCCGTTTTCCCCGTTTGTATTATGAACTCATAAAACAACCAGTTTTAGCACGATTTACTCTTCAGGTTTTTTGAGATAGAGACGAGACATCCAACCTTCTATCGTCTGATCATCCGCTGTTTCTGTCCGCACTCGTACCCATTCAACGCCATCTACCACACATGGGTCCAGTGTCTGGTTATTCACCGTACAGGAATCTGCCAGTTTTTGTACCAGCACTCCATTGGGGATGGTCGTCAGCACGTTGGTTGAAACTCCCGGACGGTCACGCAGGTTCAACCCTTCATTGGCCGCAATTGTCACCACAAGGACCTCTTGTTGATCGCCTCCTGGTAACCAGTCAGGCCATGTCAGCCCTATATCAGGCAAACTCGGTTGGGGCAATTTGATAGAAAAAAGTTTCTCAACAACCAGGCCGGCTATCGTGTAGCTCCCAAAGACGACCACCAGCAGCAACGAAATCATGACAAACCAACCAACCAGGCTATGCACCAGTGATTTCCGTTGAACGGCTGCAATGGGCAGAGGGGACAATCTATCGCTATTTGGCGTCGCCTTTTCAGCCGACGGTGGGGCGGATGACGCAGGCGGTGAGGCGGATGACGCAGGCGGTGAGGCGGATGACGCAGGCGGTGAGGCGGACGACGCAGGCGGTGAGGCGGACGACGTAGATCGTGGCTGCACATCCGTTGTAGCCTCCTGGCGTGGACGCGGTATCGCTGGCGTTACTGTGAGCCGTTGTGTTTCAGCACTCAGGGTCCGCCATAATGCGTCTATTTCTTCGCTAAAAGCACGAACATCAGACAGACGATGTTCTGGAAAGCGAGCGGTTGCACGAAGCAGAATATGATCTAATGATGGCAGATTCACCAATGGACGAACCTGTGAAAGGGTGGGAATTTGCAAGTCTTTGTGCGCATGGGTCACTGCCTGGGCATCCGTTCCCTGCACCGGCCGTGCCCCCGTGATCAACTCGGAGAGGAGCAGACCAAGCGCATAGACGACACTGGCCGACGATGGTGGATGGCCTTCGGTAAGTTCCGGCGCACGATAGTGCGCAAGGTCCAACGGAACATCTGCTGCATCCAGCAACCAGCTTTCAACCAGTTTGACCTGCCCTTCGCTGACCAGCAGAACATTGCTGCTGCTGATGGGCGGGTGGGGGACGCCGCGTGCCTGACATGCAGAAACCGCACCGGCGACCTGGCGGGTATACAACAGCGCATTTTCCAGCGTCAGGACACCAAGTGCATTGAGTGGTCGTCCTTGCACATATTCCGTTACCATGAACGGACGTTCCTGGGCTTCACCACTATCAAAGACATTCAAAAGGACCGGGTGAGTACGCTGTGCGCTGGCGTTGATTTCGTTTATAAACCGCTGACGCAACTTTTCTTCGCCTACCAGGTCTTTGCGCAAGACGTGCAGCAACACATCACGCTGTAATC
The DNA here is from genome assembly GCA_964346425.1 of uncultured Chloroflexaceae bacterium. GTDB lineage: Bacteria > Chloroflexota > Chloroflexia > Chloroflexales > Chloroflexaceae > JAAUSY01. The sequence goes on from CAYFVX010000008.1 coordinate 14,531, forward strand.
GTTCATCGGTTGCATGGTAGACAGTTGCCAACCGACCGGTGCCAACCTGTTGTTTGACCCGGTAGCGGTCAAAAAGAAGCGGTGCATCAGTGGAAGGGGAAGATTCATTCGTCATGGAATAGTATCGTTATCGATTCTTTGCTTGTCCCACGATTTTCTTCAGCCATTCGATTATAGCATGCCGTCAGGCAAAAAAGCAACAACACAAATCTCCATGATATAATACCACAGTGTTGCAACAAGAAAGGAACCTGTGACCATGCTTCAGAAAGATCAAACCGCACTGGTCTTGATAGACGTTCAGGGCAAACTGGCCCATGCGATGCATGAGAAAGAGGCTCTCTTTGAGAACCTCACAAAGCTGCTGCGGGGAATGTGCGTGCTGGACATCCCCATGATTGTCACCGAACAATATCCGCAAGGGCTGGGGTCAACCCTGCCAGAAATTGCCAGTCTGCTTCCACCCGATGTGCAACCGCTCAGCAAGGTGCATTTTAGCTGCTGTGGTGATCAAGGGTTTCAACAGGCATTGAATAGCCTGAACCGCAAACAGATCCTCGTGGCTGGCATCGAATCGCATGTCTGTGTTTACCAGACAACATCCGACCTGCTGCAGGAAGGCTACGAGGTTGAAGTGATTGCCGATGCCGTTTCCTCGCGCACTGCTTCCAATCGGGAGATTGGGCTGGCAAAGATGCAAAGCCGGGGAGCCGCACTCAGCAGCGTTGAAATGGTGCTGTTTGAGCTGATGCAACTGGCTGGTGGCGAGACGTTCAAACACATCCAGAAGATTGTCAAGTAATCCATGCCTTCGCTTGCGATTGTCATTGTCTCGTGGAATGTACGTGACCTGCTGCGCCGTTGCCTTTTAGCGACCACTGCATCGCTGGCAGACAGTGCCATCGCTTATGAGATCCTGGTGGTGGATAATGGCAGCCGCGATGGGACGGTGGCGATGCTGCGCACCGAGTTTCCTGCGGTCCGCGTCTTTACGCCGGGCTACAACACGGGCTTTGCCGGCGGGAATAATGTGGCGTTGCGGGCATTGCTGGCGCGTGCGGAGAGCCAGTTTCCAGAACTGGTGCTGCTCTTGAACCCGGATACGGAGCCGATTGGAGATGCGCTTCCACGCCTTGTTGCCTCTATGCAGCAACATCCAGAGGCGGTGGTGGTCGGTCCGCGCATGCGCTATGCCGATGGGAGCGTCCAGTCGTCGCGGCGTCGCTTTCCACGCACATGGACGTTTTTCTGGGAAAGTACTGTGCTGGAACGATGGTGGCCGTCCAATCCGTGGGCTGGCTGGTATCGGTGCGAAGATATACCCGACAACCGCACCCAGGCGGTTGACTGGCTAGTCGGCGCGGCATTGCTGGTGCGCGGTGCAGCTATTCGGCAGGCGGGCTTGCTGGATGAGCGTTTTTTTATGTATAGCGAGGAACTGGAATGGCAGTATCGGCTGGCGCAGACCCGGCAACCACGTAACGCTCAACCATCCCCCCCGATTATCTATCTGCCAGAAGCCGTCATTATCCATCACGAGGGCAAAAGCAGTGAACAGGTACAGGCAACCCGCCATATCCATTTTCAGGGCAGCAAACTGCGATTGGCGGCGTTGTGGTATGGAAAATCTTTTGCCAGGCTGCTCCGCGGGTTCCTCTGGCTTGGATATGTCTGGGAACTCTGGCTAGAAAGTATGAAATATCTGGTTGGTCATCGCCGCGATGTACGCCGCACCCGTATGCAGGTCTATGCACTGGTGCTGCAAGGTCTGACATTAAAAACGGGTAAATAGCGAGAATGACCGCAAAGGCGCAAAGGACGCAAAGGACCGGGCAGAGAACCGGGCAAATGTAAGGACGACAGGAACTGTTCAGAAGTTGGGGAAAGCAATCCTGGGAACGCGGGCAGCTTGCCCGCATCATGCAGGCGAGCCGCCTGCGCTCCCAGCTTTTTGCCGCGAATGTGAACAGTTACGGACGACATACTTTC
>CAYFVX010000009.1:0-16513 GCA_964346425.1 uncultured Chloroflexaceae bacterium
CGCTCCCCTGGGTCAACCCCGTTGAGGATACTCCACGGTATTCTGTGGTGCTACCTTTGCGGCGTAGCCGCAAAAAAAGACAACAAAAGGGGGCCTGGGGGCTGCGCCCCAGTGGGAAATATGCGTGAGCTTCATGCGCATGGGGGTATTGTGTTGCGGCGAAGCCGCAACACAATACCCCCACCAGCAAGCCCTGGCACGTAGATGCGTGTGTTTCTCCGTTTGCGCAAATGGTGTTTGCCACAGGTGACACCTGTTGAGGGGCTATTATGCCCCCCCAGGGAATAAGGAATGTAAATTTCATACGACCGGGGGCTGGCAGTAAAGTCGCCAGCATACCCCCGGCAGAGGATGTATGTATGTGTCTTGGAATACCCGGCAAAGTGGTCCATATTGAACCCAATGAACTGGGCATGAGTATGGGCAAGGTCAATTTTGGCGGAATTACTCGTGAAGTCTGTCTGGCCTACGTGCCAGAAGTCGAAGTTGGCGAGTATGTCATCGTGCATGTCGGTTTTGCTATCAGCACAATTGATGAGCAGGAGGCAATGGAAGTTTTTGCAATGCTCAAAGAAATGGGCGAACTCGATGAACTGGCACAACCTGATTGACTCAAGGAGGCTGGTGGATAGTGCGTCTGGGAAGCTCGAACCAGCAGGCTTATGCGTTTTATAGATGAATACCGAAACGAAATAGAAACACAAAAACTTGTCCAGGCTATTCACCAGCGTGCCACACAACCCTGGACACTGATGGAGATTTGTGGTGGGCAGACTCATACCCTGATCAAGTTTGGCATTCTTGACTTGCTGCCAACCACACTGACGCTCATACACGGGCCAGGATGCCCGGTTTGTGTCACCCCGCTGGAACTGATAGATAAGGCTATTGCGATTGCGCAACGGCCGGAAGTTATCTTCACCTCGTTTGGCGATATGTTGCGGGTGCCAGGCTCCACAACGGATTTGCTTAGTGTAAAAGCGCAGGGGGGCGATGTGCGTATGGTCTATTCGCCTTTGGATGCGCTGAAGCTGGCAGAAAAACACCCGCAACGCCAGGTTGTCTTCTTTGCGGTCGGGTTTGAAACCACTGCACCGGCTACTGCGATGGCAGTCTGGCAGGCCGCGCAGCAAAAGGTTGCAAATTTTTCCATCCTCTGCTCGCATGTGCTGGTGCCGCCAGCGATGGAAGCATTGCTCAGTGCGCCTGATACGCTCATCCAGGGGTTTCTGGCCGCCGGTCATGTGTGTGCTGTGATGGGCTATTGGGAATATGAGTCACTTGCCAGTACCTACCACGTCCCCATTGTCGTGACCGGTTTTGAGCCGCTCGATTTGTTGCAGGGGATTTTTATGACGGTCTGTGCGCTGGAAGATGGGCGGGCAACCGTTGAAAACCAGTATAGCCGCGCAGTCGTTCGGGCGGGAAATATTCCCGCACAAAAGATGCTGCAACACGTCTTTGTGCCGGGCGACCGGCAGTGGCGCGGTATAGGAACAATTCCAAAGAGTGGGTTTCGGTTGAAGCCTGCGTTTGCCCAATTTGATGCAGAACAACGTTTTGATGTGGCCGCAGTAACCACTCGTGAGTCAGCACGCTGCATTGCCGGGGAGATTTTGCAAGGATGGAAAAAACCCCACCAGTGCAGCGCATTTGGAACAGACTGCACACCGGAGCATCCGCTGGGTGCTCCGATGGTCTCATCTGAGGGTGCATGCGCTGCATATTACCAGTATGCAGCACGGCACCAGTAAAACGCTGTTTTTCAGCACATCTGAAGCGGAGGCAGAATGGCTACAAAATCAACGAGTGCGACCCACTCTCCTATCAAGCAAACACGGGAATCTCGACAACCAGATACGTCCTACGCCTGGCGTGAATGGATATTGGATGGCATCCTCCGCGGGATCCTTTCTTTTGGCATCATTGCTCTGGTCTTTTCTATCATCTACATCATCCGCAACCCCCAGGTGAGCCAACCCATCCCGCCGGTCGTCCTGGCAATTTTTTTCGGGAGTATCTACCTCTTTACGTTCGTCGCTTTTCTGCGAAGAACACTCAGTTTCAAAGTTCGTGCCAATGCCCCCCTGGTGTTGCTGTATAGTATCGGCACGTTGAATTTTTATCTGTATGGTCTTGAAGGCAATGGACACATCTTTTTCCTGGCAACAGTGGTGCTCACCACGCTGCTTTTTGGATTACGCTCTGGTATCGGCGTTTCGGTTGCCAGTTTCATTATCCTGGTAGGCATGACGTGGTTCCTGGCGATGGGGTGGATGACCTTCCCCTTTGAACACCTGGGAGCTACCACTGAGCCATCAGCCTGGCTGGTTGAGACGATGGTCTTTCTCTTTTTAACGGCAATCGTTATCATCCCGATGGGTGTGTTGCTGCGCAACCAGGAAGCCAGCTTGCGTATCACGTCCGAAAAAGCGCAACTGATAGAAAAGACCCTTTCACGCTCGGAGCAACAGGGCCGCGAACTGGCACGCAAAACTACCCGATTGGAACGGATTGAAGAAGAGTTGCGCGGCGTCGTTGAGGAGTTAGAGACGCCCATAGTGATGTTGACGGATGACTTGATGCTGGTGCCTATCATCGGCAGAATGGATACGCGCCGCATGGGGACGATAACCTCACGGCTGCTTGCGCATGTCCATCAGCAACGCACACACAAAGTCATTCTCGATATCAGTGGGGTAGCCACCGTAGATACCGACGTCGCGCAGGGGTTGCTACGCATGGTGCAATCGTTGCATCTGCTTGGCAGCAAGATTGTGGTCACGGGTATTTCCGCCGCGGTTGCCATGACGATGACGGAAATCGGCATTGATTTGCAGGAAGTTGAGATTGCCAACTCACCCCAGGATGTGCTGCAAGAACATATGACCAGGAAACGAACGCAATGAATATTCAACGACAATGTCCCATTCCCATCAACGAGTATCCGACGATTATGCTGGCGCATGGTGGTGGCGGACGGCTGACCAATATGTTGATAGAGCGGCTCTTCCTGCCCACTTTCGCCAACCCCACGCTTGAATCGTTGCACGACGGTGCGCTGCTCAATATGTCAGGCAACCGGCTGGCTTTCGCCACCGATGCGTTTACCATCAGCCCGCGCTTCTTTCCGGGCGGTGATATTGGTTCGCTGGCGGTGCATGGCACGGTCAATGACCTGGCGATGTGTGGAGCACAGCCGCTTGCGCTGGCAGTGAGCTTTATTCTGGAAGAAGGCTTGCCGATGGAGGAACTCTGGCGTATTGTCCAATCTATGCAGGCGGCAGCGCAGGTAGTGGGCGTGCCCATCGTGACAGGAGATACCAAAGTCGTTGAGCGCAATAAGGGGGATGGTATCTTTATCACCACCACCGGTATCGGGTCGGTCGCGGAAGACCTGCATATCGCGCCAACCCGAGCGCAACCGGGTGATAAAATACTCCTCAGCGGCACCATAGCGGTACATGGCATTGCTATCATGTCGCTACGCGAAGGGTTGGAATTTGAAACGACGCTAGAGAGCGACTCGGCTCCCCTGCACGAGCTGGTGGCGCGTATCATCCAGGCTGGTGGGCAGCAAGTGCATGTGCTGCGCGACCCTACCCGCGGCGGGGTTTCCAGTGCATTGAATGAGATTGCGGTGCAGGCCCGGACCGGTATCCAGCTTGATGAAACACGCATTCCGCTGCTGGAAGAAGTACGTGGTGCGTGTGAAATGCTCGGTCTGGACCCGCTGTATGTTGCGAATGAGGGGAAATGTCTGGTTGTTGTGGCTGCTGAAGCTGCGGAAGCGGTGTTGAACGCAATGCACCAGCATCCGCTTGGCAAAGAGGCAGCCCTGATTGGCGAAGTTACCGCAGAACACCCCGGCAAGGTCGTTATGCGGAGTCGGATTGGCGGCAAACGGGTGGTAGATATGCTCAGCGGCGAGCAGTTGCCACGTATTTGCTAAGGTACGGACGCTCTACTTTTTGTGTTGTGAAGCAAAGGAATTGAAAGGAACTATCCAAATCAATGAAGAAGACACCTGAAAAGAAAACGCTGGCCCAACGATTCCAGAGTATCGTTCTGCGCACGACTATCGGAACCCCCGTCGCGACCGCCCTGGGCTGGATTGCCTATAGCAACCTGTGCATTTCGCACAATATGCCGCTACCACCAGCCGTTTCGGGCGAGCGCAAGACCACCAGCAAACGCGCCGGTCCGCTCAGCTACTATGTTGCCGGCAGTGGTGAAGCACGTCCTCTTCTGCTCATTCATAGCATCAACGCGGCCGCTTCAACCTACGAGATGCGACCTATTTTTGAACATTATCGTCAGTACCGCCGCGTCTACTCGATCGATATGCCGGGCTATGGCTTCTCCGACCGTTCAGACCGTCAATACACGCCACGCCTGTTTACTGATGCTATCCTGGATATGCTGGATGTGATTGAGCAGGATGTGGGCAATACGCCGATTGATGCCATGTCCCTCTCGCTCGGTAGCGAGTTTCTGGCACGGGCAGCCAGCGAGCAACCCACACGTTTCCACACGCTGGCGATGATTACGCCAACAGGCATGCGGCGCAAAGACCCGCGCTTTTATGAAGCACCGGGCACCGTGCGCGGCAGTCCACTCACGCGCAATATCTTCGGGTTTCCGCTCTGGAGTCGTGCATTGTTTGATCTGCTCAGCCTACGCTCAATGCAACACTGGTTTTTGCAGCGCACCTTCAGCCCATACATTGGGGTAGATGCGGGGTTGCTGGACTATGATTATCTGACTACGCACCAGCCAGGGGCCTGGTACGCGCCCTATACGTTCGTCTCCGGTTTGCTTTTCAGTGCAGATATTGACCGCGTGTATGATGCGCTCACCATGCCAGTCTGGATAGGGTATGGCACGTTTGGCGAATTCAGCGATGTAGATGACCGGCGGGCGCATGCACGTGGCTGGAAGACCAGAGCCTTTCCCACCGGTGCATTGCCACACTTTGAGGAGCCAGACCAGCTCTTCCTGGCATATGATGAGTTTTTGCAGGAGGTGGATTGAGCCGCTAGAGAACTACGCATAGCACGAATACGTGCAGGTGGAAATACAAAAGAACGAAAAGAGTGCAAAGGGACGGGCAAAGGAAACGCAGAGGCGCAGAAGCGCAGAGGCGCAGAAGCGCAAAAGTTCAGGGGAAACACGAATACCACGAGAGACTGCCGATTGTCCCCCTTTGTCCCATCGTGTATGGACCTTTGCGCTTTTGCGTGAGGGATTCTGCTTCAAGGGTGTCACTTGTGGGTGCGTGAGGGAACCTGGTCCCCTCACACTCCCCTTTCTGGTGGGGTATGTCGTTTGTAAAGCTCTGGCACGCGGCAGCATGCGTTTTTTGCCGTGCGCAAGCAGCACACAATACAGGTGACACCTGTTGAGGGGCTTCTGCTTCAAGGGTGTCACTTGTGGGTGCGTGAGGGAACCAGGTCCCCTCACACCCCACCAGAATGGGCTGGCACGATCTTGCGTGCGTTCTTTTGCCGTGTGCAAGCAGTACACAATACAGGTGACACCTGTTGAGGGGCTTCTGCTCAAAGTGTACCAGTACTATGAGCGTCCTTTTTCAGTGCAAGGAACAGGCTTATGCAAAAGAAAAAGCAGTTTTTGCTCATCGGGGTGCTGCTGGCTTTGCTGGTGGGTGGCGTGGTGCTGGCTATCTTGCTCTTTCCGCAACCACCACTACCGCCCTGGGTACTCACCTCCGATGTGCAGGACACCCGTGTGACGGTGAACCGTACCCCGGTACCGCTGGTTGGCGGATCGGTGAATATTACGCCCTATCTTTCAACGCAACATACCAATAGCGTATCGGTCACCGCTGTTGTTGATTCCTGTCTGGGCGGATACCACGTGTGGCTGGAGAAGCAGGACTATATGCCGGACTGGTATCCCACCTGGCTCAAGTTCTTCCACCGTATTGAGATCGTTAGTGCTTCCACCACGATCAATCCGATGTTGGTTACGTGTGGTGAGCAACCAGAAACCGTGTTGCAGGTGGATATTTCCGCAGACGGACATCTGGTGGCGGAGTGAAATGGCATGAGATTCATTTTCTCTCCATACCTATGGTATAACCAAAGTATGATTGGCTGATTAGAGAGATACATTCGGGTTATTCGTGGGTACTTGCCTGCCTATCCAAATCTGGTATCACCCCAGGCTCTGCAACTGGCGGGTGGCGAAGGCGGCCAACTCGCTCGCCGTGGCACCATCTGCGCCTGGTACCGGGGTGGAGGGCGAGAGGTTTGCCAGTTGTTTCAGCACATTTCGATAGTTGCGTCGAGCTTCTTCCATACGGCCCATCTGCCGCCACACATTTGCCATGCCGAGCATCCCAAGCACGAAACGACGGTCGAGATAGACGACACGACGATATTCGCTCAGCGCATCGTCAAACAATCCCTCATGCTCATAAATCTGCGCCAGCGTATAGTGTGCCTCAATATGCAGCGGGTCTGCCTGTAACGCAGCCTCACAATGGTATTGCGCACATCCCCATTCCCCGCGGTCTGCACAAAGACGCCCCAGGACAGTCCGTGCCTCAACATGGTCTGGCCGCAATTGCAACAGTTCTTGTAATAATTGCTCGGCAACCGTTTTTTCTCCCTGCACCAGGAGCATTTTGATTTTTGCCCAGAGGGCTCCCGCGTCTGCATTGCCGGTGCTGGCAATGGCGGTTGCGGCTGGGGGTGCGGGATTATCTCTCCTGTTTGGGGAAAACGGAGGAATCTTTTGCTTTGACGACGGGATTGTTGATGGGCGATTGGACGCAACAGGCTCTTTCCTCGCCGCTTGCCAGGATGGTCGAGGTTCTTGTTTTTCTGGTTCAGGAAGAAAGGAGGGAGGCAAATCTTCGGAAACGCTGGATGGAATGACCGTTCGTTGGTCGCGATCGTTGGGATTTTGCTGCTGCCCGGTCACATTGCCAAACGATTGACTGGCATTGCGCAGTTGGCGCAGCAGTCCATCCAGATCGGGCATGGGGGTCGAGGATTCCAAAGGTTTCTGGTCCATGGCAAAGAGCGGAGCATCCATTTGCTTGCGATACACCACGGTGTTCGGAAAGTTATGTACTTCAAACTGGTGATAAATGCTTGCCTGTGGCTCAGAGTGACCGACAATCAACCATCCGCCGGGCGAGAGCGCACGATAGAAGCGATCTACGACTTTTCTCGTTGTCGGTTCGTCAAAATAAATCGTGACGTTGCGGCACAGGATGATGTCCAGAGCGGTGGTTCCATTGGTAATTGAGGGATACATCGATTCGATCAGGTTGAGGCGGGCAAAGGTGACCATATTGCGAATAGATTCATTCAACCGCCAGCGATTCCCTTCCTGAGTGAAAAACCGTGATTTCAAATCCTCGTTCGTATCACGAAATGACCAGTTGCCGTACAAGCCTTCCCGTGACCGCAGCAGGAAGTCCGGGTTGATATCGGTGGCAAGAATGCTGATATGCCAGTCTGCTATATCTGGCAGTATTTTCTGCAACAACATGGCAATCGAATACGGTTCTTCACCGGTTGCACAGCCAGCACTCCAGATGCGTATACTGCGCAGGGCGGCACGCCGCTCAAAAATTTCTGGGAAGATATGGCGCTGAAGAGCTTCAAACTGGGGTTTATTGCGAAAGAAATTGGTCTCGCCAATGGTAAGGTGGGTCAGCACGACTTCCCAGGAAGGCCCATTATTCACCGCATCTGAAAAGAGTTCAGCCAGCGTTTTCAGACCAGTAGCTTTCAATGCGAGACTCAATCCATGTTCCAGGTCGTCCCGCTTATGTTGAGGATAAAAAAGACCACTGCGACTGATGAGGAGGGCGCGGAAGCGCATATACAAATCATCGTTTAGTTGCGGTTCCATGATGGTATCTAGCCTCCTGTTGTAGCCACGATGTCGCTACCGATATATTGCAGAATAGCTGGTGCAATACGCTCCAGTGGTAAGACGCGGACAATGGCACCGGCGGCAACAGCAGCCTGGGGCATCCCATATACGACGCAACTTGCTTCATCCTGCGCATAGGTCTGGCTCCCCTGTATCCGCATAGCTCGTAACCCCTGCGCACCATCATCCCCCATGCCGGTCAAAATAACCCCGATTGATTGTGCGCCATATATCTGGGCTACGGCGTCGAACAGGATGTCGGCGCTGGGACAATAGCGGTCTTCAGGGATGGACTGTTGCAGACCAATGGTTCCATACTGTTTGACGAGCAAATGATGATCGTCAGGTGCCAGATAGACATGGCCTGGTTGCATAGGTTGCCCGTGTTTTGCAACACATATGTTGAGCGGCAATATGGTGTTGAGCCAGTCGGCAAGTGCTTCGACAAATCCACTGGCGATATGCTGCACCAGCAGAATGGGGAGCGGAAAGTTTTTGCCCAGGCCAGAGAGTACAATTTGTATCGCCGCCGGCCCACCGGTTGAAGCAGCAATTGCCAGAACTTTTGCATGGGGCGTCCTTTCTGCCTGCACGACCTGTGGACGGGGCGGACGGGGCGGATGGCGGGTGACGACGGGAACATCTGCCATCAATTGCAGCGTGCGCACGAGATTGACACGGTCTAGCTCATAGGCATCATTCCGCATATTGCCTGGCTTGCGGATAACCGCCAGCGCACCAGAGGCCATAGCTTCCACCGACCGGCGGCCTTCATCCCCCAGGCTATTGCTGACCATCACAATGGGGGTTGGGCATGTTTGCATAATCTGGCGGGTTGCTTCATAGCCATCCAGAATGGGCAGATGAATATCCATGGCGATAATATCCGGGCGAAGTTTTTGTGCAGCTTCTACGCCATCCTGCCCATTGACGGCTGTACCGACGATCTCAAACTTACCGGTTGATTCCAGCAGTCTGACCAGCAACTCGCGCTGGGTCCGCGAATCCTCAACAATCAGGATCCGAAGTGCCTGACTCTCTGAACGTTTACTCATGGCCTCATCATATTCTGGGAAGTATCACTATGGGTTGTGGTTCCTTCGGGAACCATAGTGCATAGTGCTTCCATATCAAACAACAAAACCGTGTCTTCATCTGCTTTGATAACACCTTGCAAGAATGGTGCGGCTAACGTATCGTTCAAGCCAGTTACATAATTGAGGTGTAAGGTCCGTACATCAATGACCTGGTCAACCCGCAACCCTAAGAGTGGCAGAATATGTTTTTCATCAATGCGTCCGGCAATCACAATCTGATTGCTCAGATCGTAGATAGGTTCTTCACCAATAAGAATGCTCCCATCCAGAACGGGAACATACCGTCCGCGAAGATTGAGCAAACCAATGACGGCTGCTGGTGCGCCGGCTAACGTGATGAGGGACGGAAGACGCACGATTTCAATGACGAACGACACGGGTAGCCCATAGTGCTGGGACCCGATACGAAAGACGAGAGTTAGCATGGCATCATTTGCGGCACCGGTTGGAAGTGCCTGGTGTCTGCTGTTGGTGGTTGCTCTGGTCAGTTCCACGACCATTTCTCCTGTTTGCACCTGTTTGTGAAAGGGGACGACGTCGCCAGAAACAATTGTCTGTTTGTTGGTTTTTTGCGGTATAGCCGCAAAAAACCAACAAACAGACAGTTACAATGCCGCACCGCAGGCACATTGTCACAGCACAACGCCGCAATCCCATAACCATCATTTGAAAAGTATTGCCTCTGTCTCTCTCAGCGGGATTCATCCGTGGGTGTGTGCGGGAACCTGGTTCCCGCACGCTCCCCTTTGTCGTGGAGTTTGTGTTTTTTGCGGCTACGCCGCAAAAAACACAAACTCCACCAGAATGGGCTGGCACGCCCCTGCGTGCGTTTCCTGCCCGTTTGCAAACAGAACTTGCAGCAGGGTGAACCCCGTTGATCCCTGCCCCCTTTGGTGTCTTGTTTTTTGACTTCGTGAAAAAAACAAGATACCAAAGAGGTCTGGTGCAAGGATTGATCTGAAATTTTATATCAACTGTTCGATAGTGTCCAGTAACGCTTGCTGATCAAAAGACTTCTTGACAATATAGGCATCGGCTCCTGCTGAAATGCCTCGTTCGCGATCGGCCGGGGTATCCAGAGAAGTCACCAGCACAATAGGAATATGTTTGAGCAGGGAGTCAGCACGTACTTTGGAGGTTAATTCAAAGCCATTCAAACGCGGCATATCAATATCGCTCAGCAACAGGTCGCAGCCATTTTCTTCCATCATTCGCCGCAGCATATCCAGGGCTTCAACGCCATCTGTCGCGAGATCGACCTGATAGCCGGCTGCTTCCAGGATATTTTTTTCCAGGGTACGAGTAGTGATGGAATCATCCACGACCAGCACCGTGGGTAATCGTGAAGATTCAACGGTCTCCGTTGTCTGGTTGACGACAAACCGTGTACCAATGGCTGCGCGAACAACGTCCACAACATCCAGAATAGGAACCACGCTTCCATCGGCCAGAATGGTAGCACCGGCAATAAAACGCACCCGTTGCAAGGGAGCTGGCAGGCGATAGACGACAAGCTCTTGTTCACCCAGGACAGCATCTACCATGCAGGCTATTTGCCGTTCGCCACTGCCCAGCAGCAATGCGAGTGACCAGTTCGTTCCTGATGCGGTTCGTCCGCCAACCAGGGCTTCATGATGTTTGAATTTTCCGTCTTTGCGCTCGTCCTTGATACCTGTCCGTTCGCTTTTGCCAAGCAGGTCTGAAAGATGAACCAGTCCCAACGGACGGTCATCAATCATCAGACAAGCACGCCCTTCCAATATCTTGATATCGTTTGGTGCAACCGAGACAATACGTTGCACCGAGTCGAGCGGCAACATGTAGGTTGATTGTTCAATACGCAAAAGCAAGCCATGCGAACTGGTCAGGGAGAGCGGAACACTTATGGTGAAGATACTCCCAATTCCACGAAAACTTTGCACTGTGACACGTCCATGCATCCGTTCGACCTGAGAACGCACGACGTCTAACCCGACACCCCGTCCGGACATTTTGCTCACCATCTGGCGTGTGGTAAATCCTGGCAAAAAGATAAGATCAATGAGTTCGCTTTCCGTCACGCGTGCGAGGTCAGCCTCACTCAATACCCCCCCATTGAGTGCTCGCTCTCGGATGGATTCGACATCCAGACCGGCTCCATCATCTTCGACAAGGATGGTCAGGTAATCACCACTGACGGCAGCCCGCAGGATGATGTGTCCTACCGGGGGCTTGTTATGCGCAACACGTACTTCAGGTGGCTCGATGCCGTGGTCTACTCCATTGCGCAACAGATGGAGCAAGACTTCACGCAAACGTTCCAATACCTGCCGGTCGGCCTCTGCCCCGCCATCATCTAGCTCGAGTTCAACCTGTTTGCCGGCCGCACGGGCGATTTCGCGCATTTGCAGCCGCAGAGGGCTGAGCAGGGTGGTTATAGGGAGCATGCGGGTGCGCCGTATCTGGTCATGCAAGCGGTCGGTAACGGTTGAGAGACGAGTGTGGTCCTCAGTTGAGAGCCTGGCGTGATAATTGAGCTTCTGCTCGAGTTCGGAGATGATGTTGTTGGCATGGTTTACGGCATCTATCAGGGTTGTAAGCTGCGAAGCAATAGTGTTTTGTGTGCCGCCCTCACTCTGTTCAAGAATTTTTGCCGCTCGTTCCACGAAGCTCATATCTGTCTCGCGGTCATTGAGATGATGAACAGTTGGTTGCAATGCGGCCGGTGTATAGGATTGGAGCCGCGTCAATACGGGGCGCACATGACGCCAGATGCGCTTCCAACGCACGGACAAATCGGCCAGTGTTCGCGCCTCAATCGCACGCTGCTGCGCACGCACTGAACAGGTTATCAGTTCGCCGGTTTCATTCAACAGGTTATCCAGCGTGGTTGTTGCCAGGCGAACGGTGGCTATCGTTTCGCCGTGGGTCTCGCCACTGCTGCTGCCTTCAGCGGTTGGAGCAAGTTCTTGTGGTCGCTCTGGTTCGGCTGGTTGCTTTGCTGGCGGCTTGCTGCCTTCTGGCCGGACAGGTGGTTCAGATTGAGCCGGTGCGGTTGTGGGTGCAGAAGGGGGAGCGGGAGCTTCGGCTTCTTCGCTGGTTGCCTGGGCTGTGGTTTCGGCCATTGTGTGGGACGGAGATTCAGCCGTTGTGGTGGCTGGTTCAGGAACAGCCGTAACCGGCGGAGAAGCAACCGTGGAATGTCCTTCTTCTGGCAACGCAACAGCTTCAGCCGGCGATGATGAAGATGGAGGTGGGGGCACAACAGCATCAGCAGCCGGTGCGGTTGCAGCAGGTTCTTCAGCCGCAGGAGGTGTCTCCTGGGTTGACGATGCTGATTGTTCACTTGCAGGTTCTGCAGATTTCACCCGTTCTTTGAGAATACGATAGAGATCATCGAGCACTGACTGGTGAGAGTCGAGGGTTTTTTTGCCTGCATTTATCTGGCTCATCATTTCGCCGATAGCATCAACCGATGCATAGATGCTATCGCAGACATCCGGGTCAAGTTGGATTTTTGCAGCGCGAACTGCACTGAACAGGTCTTCCATGCAGTGGGCAAGTTGTTCAACTTCTTCCAGGCCAGCAGCCCGTGCGCCACCCTTGAGACTATGGGCTTCGCGGAAAAGTTGGTCAATCATGTCTTTCCGTTTGGGATGTTCCGGTTCCCGTTCTATTTCCAGCAAGATGTCGGTGATTGCCTGTCGGTGTTCTGCTTCTTCTTCCTGGAAGGCTGCCAATACCTGGGCCATTATCTCTTCGTCAGTGAGCATTGTTCTCTCTCCGTCTTCCTCATTCCGCCTCAAAGTTTACCACGATGCGGGGATCAGCCAGGAGCAATGGTGGGTCTATCAAGACATTCAGGTCTTTGTCAACACCGCGAACCCATGTAACCCCCCGACCTGTGGTGGTCGAAAGTGCCTGGGCCAGATCGAGCGCACTGTGACGTACTTCCGTTACCCCATCGGTCAGTAAACAGACCTCCATTCCATTGGCACTGAGAATGATAAGGAATGATTGTTCCTTTGGTGGTCTTTGTGCAATGTCAAGCAAAGGTCGAATATCGAGCGCGGTCAGCAATCGTCCGCGTACATTGACCAGACCAATGATAAAGGAAGGGGTTGAGGGTAAAGGGGTGTAGCTATACAGTGGTTGCACCTCACGGATGTAGTGGGCTGGCACGCTGTAGTGTCCTTCGCCAAGCCGAAAGGTGAGGATCTCTTCTCCCAGCCCTATATCAGAATCAACCTTCTGGGCAGCGAGAGCTCTGGCTCGCTCTTCTAAAATTTCCCATGTAGCCGGGTCTTCACGTAGTTGTTTGAAATCCACGCTCTTCCCTTTCTATACGCGTCACGGTTGCATTTCCATTCTCATGTTGCAGAGGGAGTATCGGGGGCTTGCAAAAATTGCGAGACTGCCGAGTGAAGCTGGTCTCGCGCTTCTTTTGATTTAAACAAACAGTCATCCTTGAAAAGATAATCGCTTGCCCCCAGAGAAATTGCACGCTCAACATCGGTCACACTGTCACTTGTGGTCAACATAATCACCGGGATGTGTGCGGTATCACGGTTGCGCTTCAAACGGCTTAATATCTGAAATCCATCCAGTGATGGCAGGTTAATGTCAAGCAGAATCAAACTTGGATGCTCCGCACAAGCCTGTCTCCATCCTTCGACCCCATCGCTCACAACTCGTATTTGATAGTCTGAAATTTGTTGGAGAAGCAGACGAAGCTGTAACGCCTGACTGGGGCTATCTTCAATCAGCATGATATATGGGGGTTGGCTCATGACAGACCTCGCTGCTGAAATGTAATCCTCGAATGCTTCTGGATCGAATCGTGTATAGCGTTCCAATAGTGCAAATGCCCACTGTCAAAACCTGGAAACAAGCCCCTGTTACTCTGGATCGGGTAAGAACACCTGGAAACAATACAGAATCGGCATGTCGCATTATAAACACCATAGAAGAACTCTGCAATGTTTTCAGGCATCTTCTTGCTCCTTGCAGGTATAAACGTTTGCTGCCAGAAAGTTTTGAGCAAATAGCCTGTTCATGAAAGGGAGCGTGTTGTGTTTGCCTGGACTCACGCTCAGAGCCAGGACAAGCCGGTGGGCGCAAGCGGGGAAGCACGAGAAGAGAAATGTCAGAGCGTTTGTCAAAACGGGATGACCATATCCGGTGCAGCAAGGACATGTCAACATTACACTTCACCAAATCTTTCTTCCAACGATGCACAACACATCAGAATAGTTCAATCATACTGGGGGCCAGGGAATATGCATTCCACTGCCCGGTGGGGGAAATGTTCCAAGCTTGATCATACGGTCAAGTCTCTGTTTGAGCGCACGGATTTCAATAGTATCCAAGAGATCCTGCAAATGATGCAACAGTTCCCCTTGTTGATCGAGCTGTGCCTTGAGCCTGGAGAATGCCTGCAAGATATCTGACGGAAAAGGCCGTCCTACAAAATCCCACAAAACGGTTCGGAGTTTGTGTTCATGATGAAAACAGATACCGTGGTCTATAGCCCATAGACATTCATCTTCACCTTTTAAGGCATGCCCACTTTTGCGGTCAGCATTGTTGATGACGAAATCAAAAGCTGCCAGGCACAGCATATCGTGTTCGTATTTTTGCTCTTGCAGCATGGTGAGCAGGTGGGCTTCCGGGTCATGTCGCACGAATAATTGAATGGCTCCGATACCAAGCGGACCATCGCGCATGACCGTCAGCGGCACAAACCCGAATCCCAAAGATTCGCTCACCAGATAGGCAGCGATTTCGCGCCGGTAGAGCGTACCCTGGGGAAAATCCCAGAGAGGACGCTCGCCCCGACAGGGCTTATAAACAGCCAGCACCGAACGTTCCTGGTGCTCAACCCACGTCAATAGCGTATAGTTGCTACTATAGGGCAGCAACCCTTCGACCACGATATCTCCGTGGAGCAGGACTTCCAGGTACTCGGCAGATGCTGTTCTCTTACATTGATGCTTTGCCTGGACCATGTCCATTTCGTTCTGGGCAAAAGTGTCCATCCGCTTCTATCGGACGTCCACAGTTGCCACAAATAGGTCGCCCCGCCGCGACAACCTGTGAGGCATGGACACTCAATGCCCGCATTTGTGAACGGGTGGCGGAAAGACGTGCCAGGATGACATCATCCTCTGATGCATCAGAAACTCCCTGGACAACCAGAACCACCATATCCCGTTCAGCATCATAGCCCAATCCCATCTGAACGACGCGGCAGTCTGGTTCCAGTGGTTCCTGGAGGCTCATATCCATAACGAGCATATCATCGGAAGTGGAAATCAGCGGATTTTTTTCCGCTAATTCCTCAAGCAAGCGATCAATAGCGTTGGAAAGGGCGCGGATTTGCTCTTTTTCAGCGATGAGCGAGAGCAGTTGTCGTCCCTGCCGTGCCTGCACGTAAAAAACCCGCTCGCCTGGTTCGCCAAGAGCACCAGCAGTGATATGCTGCACTGCATCAAAATCATAAGTAAATTCAGCCATGAGATTACCAGAAGTATAAGATTCCTCTCAATTATCACTTTTCCTTCGGATCGGTTACGTCTTCGTTGGTCGAGCTTTCAGGTGTGTTGATTTCCGCTTCATCAGAAACAACCGGGCGGATATGTTCCAGGGAGCCTGTTTCATTCAAAGCAAGCAGGCGAGGCCCCATGCGCTCAAACCTGAATGCGGTTAATGAAGCCGGGTTGATAACCAGTCGCTGGAACAAGTCTGCATGCATTCCCAGATAATGGGCAACCACCAGTTTCATAACATCTGCATGCGAGACGACCACGAAACACTCTTTTTTTGTATGTCGGGTACGCAGGTCATCCACTGCGTGGACGGCTCGCATCTGGACTTCGGTCAGGGATTCACCACCGGGAAAGCGTGCGCCACTTGGATAAAATTGCACAACCGGCCACAATTCGTGTTTTGCCAATTCTTTCAATTCGCCGCCAGTCCATTCTCCATACTGCACTTCGCCAATTTCTTTGACCACATGTACTTGCATTGCGTGTGGTTGTGCTAACGCCTGGGCCGTTTCCATAGCACGTTCCAGCGGACTGCTATAGATGGCGGTAAGCGGAAATTCTGCGAGACGGGTTGCGAGTTGGCTGGCCTGTTGTTTTCCTTCTTCGTTGAGATGGACACCGGGAGTCCAGCCAGCCAATCGTCCTTTCACCCAGTCATTTGTTGCATGCCGTATCAATAATAATGTTGTCACGAGACACCCCTTATTCGCAACAGGATACTAGCATGATACCACAAAGTTGTCGCTTCTTCTTCTGGATTTGATGCCTGGGAGCATAGCTCTTGCCAGGTTGTCTGGCGAACGAGCGACTGTGTGAGATACCTTCGTCTACGATCCTCCTTATGATCCTTTGATCTGGGTATGGCAGAATGTTTTCCGAAATGGCGGGTATCGCTTGCAAAACAGGGGGACGGGGAACGCAGTTCCCATGCGCATGAAACTCACGCATATTTCCCATTGGGGCGCAGCCCCCGGC